>NZ_RZPQ01000311.1:0-6359 GCF_003999135.1 Mesorhizobium sp. M7A.F.Ca.CA.004.06.1.1
TGCCTCGCTCACTCGGACGGTAAATGTCAGTTCGAGCGACGCGACGTCCATATGCGTGATCTGCGGCCGGAGCACTGCTTGCACGTCCCGCGCAAGCTCATGGACGCGCTCGCGCAGTTCGGCAGCGCGCGGTGTCGGCACCAGGCCTCGCCCGGCGCGAACGAGCAGCGGGTCGCCTGTTGCTGCCCGAAGTCGCGTGAGCGTCCGGCTCATGGCCGATGCGCTCAAGCCGAGGCGACGGGCTGCCCCTGTCACGCTGCCCTCGGCGAGCAGCACATCCAGTGCGACGAGAAGGTTCAGGTCCACATCAACATTGGTCATGACCTGAGCCTATCCCAGCCGCGTCGCCAGACATAGCGTTTGATGCAACCATACTTTGACTTTGATGCGTCTGGCGCCCTGCGCACGGCCGCTTATATCGGCTGTCGGACCAACATCGAAAGCTACCAACTCTCATGCCCAAACACATTCCGAGCGACCCAGCTCGCACAATCCTCCTCATTGGCGCATCGCGGGGCCTCGGCCATGCCATGGCGGCCGAGTTCCTAAAAAAGGGATGGAATGTCGTCGGCACAGTTCGCGGCGGCGGAACCCGGACCTTGCTGCACGATCTGGCAGACGAGCATGCTGGCCGGGTCGAGATAGAGACCCTGGACATCTGCGAGCCCGACCAGGTTGCGGGCCTGCGCCAACGCCTGACCGGCAAGATGTTCGACATGCTGTTCGTTAACGCCGGAACGACGAACAACGAGACGGATACGGTCGGGCAGGTGACGACCGACGAATTCATCCGGGTCATGCTCACGAACGCGCTGAGCCCGCTGCGCGTGATCGAGAGCCTCGATGACTTTGTCGAGGCGTCCGGGTTGATTGGCGTGATGTCGTCTGGACAGGGCAGCGTCTGCAACAACACGACCGGCATGCGCGAGGTCTACCGCGGCAGCAAGGCCGCCTTGAACCAGTATATGCGCTGCTACGCAGCCCGGCACGCGGGCGAGGCCCGTTCGATGGTCCTGATGGCGCCGGGCTGGGTTCGCACGGAGTTGGGCGGCCCGGGCGCACGGCTCACCATCCAAGAGAGCATTCCCAGCCTTGTGAACGTGCTCCTCGCAAAACGGGGAAACCCCGGCCTGGAATATCTTGACTATCTCGGCCGCACCGTTCCCTGGTGAAATCGCGGGCTGTGATGAAGTTCATCGGCATCGAAGATGTTAAGCTAGGCCAGCTGTTGTAAAAGGAGAGGGCTCTGACCACCGATCAAGCTGAAATCCACTATAAATCAGCATGATGCGAATAAACCCTCATACGGTCTTCCGGCTCCTTGACGCAAATATCAGCAGCGTTCCGATCCGCTCGTAGCCCATCCGGGGATAAAGCAGCGCCCCGGCGTGGGTTGCAGCCAGCGCCGAGTACCTCGACCCACGCGCCCGATCGTCGTGCAACATTCTCGACATCAAAGCCTGGCCAATGCCGCGACGCCGGTGCGACGGCTCGACATACATGCTCGAACACCATGTGGCTCCCAGGGCATCAAGGCTGCGTACGCGCCCAACGATATCGGCGCCATCGACTGCCACATACTGACGGAATGGCGCGCTGTCGCCGAGCAAATCGTCTGGGATCGGCTGCCTGCGGATGATCTTTCCCAACTGCGCCGCCCGTTCGGCTGTCTGCACGCGTTCGATCGAAGCAACCGCCGGCGGGCTGGGAATGCGGCGCAATCGGTGGACGAAAAAGCCTTCGGTCCGAAGCAGCCGGTAGCCGAGAGCTTTGTAGGCAGTTCGTGTCGGCCCGTCCGGATCCTCGTGCGCGATCATAACGGAAATGGCAAAGCCCGGCCGTGCATGCTGCCGCACGATGGCATCGGCCTGTTGAGCGGCGACGTCATGGACGACCCATTCTTCGCCGCGGTAGTCGCGAGGATTCTTGCGCTCGGCGTCGCGCATCAGCCACAACGGCCCAACACGGCGGGCCACGTAAGGAAAGGTGCGGCTTCTGTCGGCACTGAAGCCATGCACGAACACTTCGATCGCCGCTTCGATCCCGCTGTTTGCCATCTTCATTTCGACAGCCTAGGGTTGGCTATCCGCTCAAGGCAATACGCCACGAGCGCTCAAGCCTATGAGAATCAGCGGCAATTTACAGTTCCTGGCCCATGCGTCAGTTCCATAATCTATCTTATGCGACTTCCTGATGTGGCGGCGATAGAGTCGCCACGGGCCTTGGATTCAGATGCGCCTCTGGTAAGAACCTCTCTCATGGAAACCCTTGAGGCTCAGAAACCCAGAGTATCGGTTCGCAAGCGTGCGGCTGCGGTCAAATCGTTTCGCTGCAAGAACTTGGTAGCCGTTGTCGAAGATCCGAATGATATCAGGAACATCGGAACGGTAATTCGAAACGCAAATGCCCTCGGCGTTGAAAGAGTCTATATCGTCGATCCACGCAAAGCACTTCCTGATGACTGGCAGCAAATGCGCCAACGGAAATCGCTTTCGGAAACGTCTGTATCAGCCGTCAAATGGACGTTTGTGAAACGATTCGACAGCACTGACGCCTGCCTCAGCCATCTGGAAAAACATGGCTTTGTGTCCGTCGTCACGTCGCCGCATATAATGGGAAAGACCAGCGTTTTCCTGCACGAGGGCGATTATACCCAGCACACCAAACTCGCTGTCTGGTTCGGCAATGAGAAACGGGGCATCAGCACCCTTGCGGTCGAGCGCAGCGAGATGTGCGTAGCAATTCCAATGTTCGGGATGATCGAGAGCCTAAACCTCGGAACCAGTTCGGGTATCGTACTCTACGAAATCGCGAAACAGCGACGCGAGTATCAGAGCAAATACCGCCGCGGTAGCCGGAAGGGAAAACGCGCTGAGCCACTACCTACTGTAATGCGTCGGGAAATTGGCGGCTTTGCTTCGAGCGAAACCGAAGGACAGACCTGAGCTGACGCGAAGCTCAACCGACCGTTGGCCGGCTCTACTTCCGTATAATGGCTCCGGATGTGCGGCTGTCGGCGGCGCGCTCGACCCGTTTCAGTTTGTGGGGCGATCTCGCCCCTACTCCAGAATGACCACGGCTTCCACCTCGAAAAGCATGGGGTCGATTGCAAGCTTGGGAACGGGAACCAGTGTCTGCGCCGGCAGCGCCTCGCCGAACATGTCCTTGACGTTCCTGGTCAACACATCGAGCTTGGACATGTCGTGGTCGACCACGAAGACCGTGAGCTTCGCCACCTGATCCGGCCTGGCGCCGATGCCCTCGAGCGCCGCATGCAAATTTGCGTAGGCCTGCTTAACCTGGACGGCGAAATCGGGTGACAAGGCTCCTGTGCTGTCTTGGCCGCCCTGCCCGGAGATGTAGGCAATCCGAGCTCCGCGCGGTGCGATCACGTCGGTGCTGTAGCCATTCGGCGACGGGTCGTAGAGCGTCTGTGGATTGACGATGGTCAGCTTGAGGTCGTTCCCAGTCGCTGTAGCCGCAGCGGAAACTGCCATGGTCATGATAATTAGCCCTCCGGTAAGCAGATGCTTGATTGCGCGTGACATGATTTCTCCTGGCTCTGCTGACTGCGAATAACGCACTCGCGGCCGGCATGAACTTTAACCAGATCGCCCATACGATGAATCGTGCGATGTACGAGTCATCGTATGGTACGTCGTACTAGTCAAGCGATCAGCGTCGACATTCCTGACGGTGCCTGCCAAAATCGACGTTCGGCCAGCAAGGAAGACAGATGGCAGCCAAACCCCGCAGTGCCAGCAAACGATCGCAACGGACAAAGCTTCCACCTATGCAGGAAGCGAGCAGCGAGCCGCCGCTGTCTCGAGAGCGTATCGTGGCGATCGCGGTGGAACTGCTGGACGCCCAGGGCATAGACGGAGTGACAATGCGTCGGCTGGCCGATCGCCTCGGCTCGGGTGTGATGAGCCTATACTGGCACGTCGACAACAAGGAGGATGTCTTTGATCTAGCACTCGATTCGGTGCTCGAATATCGCGCATCGCCCGAAACAGGTGAGTCTCCGGACTGGCGCGGAGACGTCGTTCATATGCTCGAAAGCTGGCGCGCCAGAATGTTGCGCCATCCTTGGTCGGCATCGCTGTTGCCGCGACGGGCGCTTGGCCCGAACATCCTCAGTCGCCTGGAAATGCTGAGCAAGACCTTGTCGAGAGCCGGTGTTGCGGACGCGGATCTCAACGCCGCGATTTGGTCGCTCTGGAACTATGTGATGGGCGCCACCCTCACCCGGGCAAGCTTCGACCTCTCGGAAGAAGACAGAGCAGCCGCACAGCCGCGTCTTACACATCTCAGCGAACACTACCCGACAATCGAACGCTCTCGTCTGCTGTTGGACAACGATTGGGACGGCACTTTCCGAAAAGGCCTGGACTTCCTGCTCGATGGCCTCTCGCCAAGATAGATTCCGACGGCTACGCTTGGAGCAGACCGGATGGCGCTGCTTTGCGCACGCCAGTTTGACGCAATAGCTTCCCCAATCCACATCATCACATTTGGCTCGCTGCCAAGGCGGCACAGGCAACGGGCAAGCCCGGATGCTCGATCCCATCGGCGGCGGTGGCTGGCGCGGCTGCATTGCAGCTGAATTGGTGCAACTGGCGATGTCGTTGTTACGCATTGCCAAACGCTGGCCGGAATCTCTCGATCTTTTGCGCAAACCTTTTTGCCTGACATGCGTTGTTTCCTCTCCAAGCCAAGGAGACGATCATGCAGATGAAGTCGGAAATAGCCGGTGAAGCGGCCAAGCAGCGCCATATCCAACGTGGCGTCGATGCCAAGGACAAATCGAAAGGCGATGGGAAGCAGCAAGGCGCCATGCAGGCTGGCGCCCGTGAATATCCCGAGCCCCCCTTCCCCGAGCAACATCAGCCCAAACCGGGGCACGAATGGGCACTAGAGCCGGAGCCTTTGTATGATGCGCCGTACTATCTCGGATCGAAAAAACTCGACCAAAAGGTAGCACTCATCACGGGCGGCGATTCCGGCATCGGCCGCTCGGTGGCGGTGTTGTTCGCCCGCGAGGGCGCCGACGTCGCGATCGTCTATCTGGCCGAGGACAAGGATGCTGAAGAGACCAAATCAGCGGTGGAAAAGGAGGGACGACGCTGCATCCTGGTCAAGGCCGATGTCAGCGAACGCAGCCACTGCCACAAGGCGGTCATGGAGACCGTTGAAAAATTCGGCCGCATCGACGTGCTGGTCAACAACGCCGCGTTCCAAATTCATTCCAGCGATTTCGGCGAGCTGACCGAAGAACATTTCGACACGACGCTGAAGACCAATCTTTACGGCTATTTTCATATGGCGCAGGAATCGGTGCCGCACATGAAACCCGGTTCGGCGATCATCAACACCGGTTCGGTAACCGGTATCGACGGTTCAAAACAACTGGTCGACTATTCGATGACCAAGGGCGGCATCCATGCCTTCACGCGGGCCTTGTCGGGAAATCTCATCGGCAAGGGCATAAGGGTGAATGCGGTCGCACCGGGGCCGGTGTGGACGCCGCTCAATCCGTCGGACAAGGAAGCCGACGACGTCTCGAAATTCGGCGCGGACACGCCAATGAAACGACCCGCGCAACCGGAAGAACTCGCGCCGGCCTATGTGTTCCTCGCTTCGCCGCACTGCTCGAGCTACATCACCGGCGAGATCTTGCCGGTCGTCGGAGGGTACTGAGGATGGCCGAAACGAAATCCGTAACCAAGGAGTAGGATGGATGGGCCGTCTACTTTTCATGGTGGCGCTCGCTTGCGTAGCGTACCGCATCTACACGGAAACAGCAGGATCTGCTCGGCATGTGCCGCAGGATGACGATGAGGCGCTGCGCCAGCAATCAGCGGCCTTGGGCGTCGACCCGTCTCGCTGACGGAGTGGAAACCTGCCGGCAATCCGGCCGGCCGAGTTACCAGCCGGCCGGATCGCAGCCTTATTCGGCTGCCTGCAGGTTGATCTTGCTTTCCGCCATTTCGGTGAGCTTGCGATCGGTCGCCTGTTCTTCCCTGAGGTTCTTGGTCAGCACATTGGCGCAGTCCGTGCGGCCAAGTTGCTTGGCCCAGGCGATGAGCGTGCCGTAGCGGGTCATCTCATAGTGTTCGACGGCCTGCGCCGAAGCAATCAGCGCCGCATCGAGAACCTCCTTGTCATCGACGTCACCGCTCACATCGTCGGCCTCCTCGAGAATGCCGTCGATTGCCGGACAGTTGACCTCCTTGGCCTTGACGCCATGCAACTCAAACACCTCTTCGACGCGCTCGATATGGCCTCTCGTCTGATCGAGGTGTTTTTCAAATCCGGCTTTCAATTGCGGGTCGGTTGCCTTGTCGATCATCTTCGGC
>NZ_RZPQ01000312.1:0-6356 GCF_003999135.1 Mesorhizobium sp. M7A.F.Ca.CA.004.06.1.1
TCACTATACGGGGAGAAGATGCCGGCAGGCAGATGAGGGGCGGCGCCAGCCTGCAAAACAAGGCACCAGACGATGCTCCTCACTTCGCCACCGCCACAAAGTTCGGCTCCAACGCAATGAAAAAAGGCCGCCGGGTCGCCCCGACGGCCTTTTTTTGCCTGAGATTCCAACCGCCGCGCTTACTGCGCGGCGGTTGTCATGTCGGCCAGCATCGGCTCGGCGACTTCCGCACCCGAGGCCTTGCGGCGCTCGTCGATGATCAGTTCGTCGCGCGAGGTGGCGATGCGCCGGATCTGGCTCATCGTGCCGCCGGTACCGGCCGGGATCAGCCGGCCGACGATGACGTTTTCCTTCAAGCCCTGCAGCATGTCGGTCTTGCCGGCAACCGCAGCCTCCGTCAGCACCCGGGTCGTTTCCTGGAAGGAGGCGGCCGAGATGAAGGACGGCGTCTGCAGCGATGCCTTGGTGATGCCGAGCAGCACCGGCAGGCCTTCGGCCGGCTTCTTGCCGTCCTCGACCAGACGCTCGTTGACCTCTTCCAGTTCGATCACGTCGACATGATCGCCCGGGATGTAGGTCGAATCGCCCTGCACCGTGATCTCGACCTTCTGCAGCATCTGGCGAACAATCACCTCGATGTGCTTGTCGTTGATCGACACGCCCTGCAGACGATAGACTTCCTGGATCTCGTTGACGAGGTAGGAAGCAAGTGCCTCCACGCCCTTGATCGCCAGGATGTCGTGCGGCGCCGGATTGCCGTCGAGGATGTAGTCGCCCTTCTCGATGACGTCGCCGTCCTGGAGATGGAACGGCTTGCCCTTCGGGATCAGGTATTCGACCGGCTCAAGCGTCGAGTCATGCGGCTCGATGATGATGCGACGCTTGTTCTTGTAGTCGCGGCCGAAGCGGATCGTGCCGTCGATCTCGGCGATGATGGCGTGATCCTTCGGACGACGTGCCTCGAACAGCTCGGCAACACGCGGCAGACCGCCGGTGATGTCCTTGGTCTTGGCGCTTTCCATCGGAATACGCGCCAGCACGTCGCCGGGGCGAACCTGCGAACCCGGCTCGACCGAAAGAATGGCCTCGACCGAGAGCAGGAAGCGGGCGTCGCCGCCCTTCGACAGCTTGCCGACCTTGCCCTTGGCGTCCTGGATCGCAATCGCCGGCTTCAGGTCGTTGCCGCGTGGCGTCGAGCGCCAGTCGATGACCTCACGCTTGGTGATGCCGGTCGACTCGTCGGCCGTTTCCTGAACGGAAATGCCGTCGACCAGATCCTCGTACGACACCCTGCCCTCGATTTCGGTGAGGACCGGACGGGTATAGGGATCCCACTCGGCGATACGCTGGCCGCGCTTCACCTTGTCACCATCGTCCACGAAGATGCGCGAACCATAGGTGAGGCGGTGCGAGGCGCGCTCCTTGCCGGCTTCGTCGAGGATCAGAACCGCCATGTTGCGGCCCATGACCATCTGCTGGCCGTCGGAGTTGCGCACCACGTTGCGGTTGCGGATCTCGACCTTGCCCTCATACGAGGCTTCAAGGAACGAGCTGTCCACGACCTGCGCGGTACCGCCCATGTGGAAGGTACGCATGGTGAGCTGGGTGCCCGGCTCGCCGATCGACTGCGCCGCGATGACGCCGACGGCTTCGCCCTGATTGACCGGGGTGCCGCGGGCCAGATCGCGACCGTAGCAGACCGCGCAGACGCCAACCCTGACTTCGCAAGTCAGTGCCGAGCGGATGCGGACCGACTGGACGCCGGCCTTTTCGATCTGTTCCACGTCACGCTCGTCCATCAGCGTTCCGGCCTTGACCAGGATCTCGCCCGACACCGGATGGGTGATGTCGTCGAGCGACGTACGGCCCAGCACGCGCTGGCCGACCGAAGCGACGACCTGACCGGCATCGACGATCGGCTGCATGGTGAGGCCCTTGTCGGTGCCGCAGTCGACGGAGTTGACGATGCAATCCTGCGCCACGTCGACCAGACGACGGGTGAGGTAACCCGAGTTCGCCGTCTTCAAGGCGGTGTCGGCCAGACCCTTGCGGGCGCCGTGGGTCGAGTTGAAGTACTCGAGCACGGTCAGGCCTTCCTTGAAGTTCGAGATGATCGGCGTCTCGATGATTTCACCCGACGGCTTGGCCATGAGGCCGCGCATGCCGGCAAGCTGGCGCATCTGGGTGGGCGAGCCACGCGCACCGGAGTGCGACATCATGTAGATCGAGTTCATCGGCTTCTGACGGCCATTGTCCTCGAACTCGACCGCCTTGATACGGGCCATCATTTCGTCGGCGACCTTTTCCGAGCACTTGGCCCAGGCGTCGACGACCTTGTTGTACTTCTCGCCCTGCGTGATCAGACCGTCATTGTACTGCTGCTCGTATTCCTTGGCCAAAGCCTCGGTGTCGGAGACCAGCTTGATCTTGGCATCCGGGATCAGCATGTCGTCCTTGCCGAACGAAATGCCGGCACGGCAGGCATGGCTGAATCCGAGCGCCATGATGCGATCGCAGAAAATGACCGTCTCCTTCTGACCGCAATGGCGGTAGACGGTGTCGATCATCTTGGAGATGTTCTTCTTGGTCATCTCCTGGTTGGCGGTCTCGTAAGGCACGTTGACGTTCTTCGGCAGAAGCTCGCCGATGATCATGCGGCCAGGCGTCGTGTCATGGATCTTCGACACGACCTTGCCTTCGGCGTCGACCGTACGGAAACGACCCTTGATCTTGGAGTGCAGCGTCACCGCCTTGGTCTCGAGCGCGTGCTGGAGTTCGCCCATGTCGGCAAACACCATGCCCTCGCCCGGCTCGTTCTGGTTGACGATCGAGAGATAATAGAGACCCAGAACCATGTCCTGCGACGGCACGATGATCGGCGCGCCGGAAGCCGGGTGCAGGATGTTGTTGGTCGACATCATCAGCACGCGGGCTTCAAGCTGCGCTTCCAGCGACAGCGGCACGTGAACGGCCATCTGGTCGCCGTCGAAGTCGGCGTTGAAGGCCGTGCAGACCAGCGGGTGCAGCTGGATCGCCTTGCCTTCGATCAGGATCGGCTCGAACGCCTGGATGCCGAGACGGTGCAGCGTCGGCGCACGGTTCAGCAGCACCGGATGCTCGCGGATGACCTCGTCGAGGATATCCCAGACTTCCGGACGCTCCTTTTCGACCAGCTTCTTCGCCTGCTTGACGGTCGAGGAGTAACCCTTGGCGTCGAGACGGGCGTAGATGAAGGGCTTGAACAGTTCGAGCGCCATCTTCTTGGGCAGGCCGCACTGGTGCAGCTTGAGCTCCGGACCGGTCACGATGACCGAGCGGCCGGAATAGTCGACGCGCTTGCCGAGCAGGTTCTGACGGAACCGGCCCTGCTTGCCCTTGAGCATGTCGGACAGCGACTTCAGCGGGCGCTTGTTGGCGCCGGTGATGACGCGGCCGCGACGGCCGTTGTCGAACAGCGCATCGACGGCTTCCTGCAGCATGCGCTTTTCATTGCGCACGATGATGCCGGGAGCGCGCAGCTCGATCAGCCGCTTCAGACGGTTGTTGCGGTTGATGACGCGGCGATAGAGATCGTTCAGATCCGACGTGGCGAAGCGGCCGCCGTCCAGAGGAACCAGCGGACGCAGGTCCGGCGGGATCACCGGAACCACCTTCATGATCATCCATTCCGGACGGTTGCCGGATTCCATGAAGTTCTCGACGACCTTGAGCCGCTTCAGATACTTCTTCTGCTTCAGCTCGGAGGTGGTCGAAGCCAGTTCCGAACGCAGGTCGCCGGCGATCTTCTCCAGGTCCATGCCCGCCAGGAGGTCATGAATGGCCTCGGCGCCGATCATGGCGGTGAAACTATCCTCGCCATACTCGTCGACGGCGATCATGTACTCTTCCTCGCTGAGCAGCTGGTGCTCCTTCAGCGCGGTGAGGCCAGGTTCGGTGACGATGTAGTTCTCGAAGTAGAGGACGCGCTCGATGTCCTTCAGGGTCATGTCGAGCAGCGTGCCGATGCGCGACGGCAGCGACTTCAGGAACCAGATATGGGCGACCGGAGCCGCCAGCTCGATATGGCCCATGCGCTCGCGGCGAACGCGCGACAGCGTGACTTCGACGCCGCACTTCTCGCAGATGACGCCCTTGTACTTCATGCGCTTGTACTTGCCGCACAGGCACTCGTAGTCCTTGATCGGGCCAAAAATGCGCGCGCAGAACAGACCGTCACGCTCCGGCTTGAAGGTGCGGTAGTTGATGGTCTCCGGCTTCTTGATCTCGCCGAAAGACCAGGACAGAATCTTCTCAGGGCTGGCAAGCGATATCCGAATGGAATCGAACACCTGCGCAGGCGCCTGCGGATTGAAGAGATTCATGACCTCTTGGTTCATGCCGTTCTCCTTTTCGGGGTCCTCGAAAACCCCTTGCATCTAGCGCGGGCCAAACGCCCGCCGTCGTGTGTCGGCCACCGGCCGAAGAATTTGGTGCGTTCGGTCGCGATTTCCGCGACCGAACGTCTTGTTTACTCGGCCGCGCCCCTATTCGGCAGCATCGGGCAGCCGGACAGGGTTGTCGTCGAGCTTGGTGTTCTCCAGCTCGACATTGAGGCCGAGAGACCGCATTTCCTTGACGAGAACGTTGAAGCTCTCGGGGATGCCGGCCTCGAAGGTGTCGTCGCCACGCACGATCGCCTCGTAGACCTTGGTACGACCGGCGACGTCGTCGGACTTCACCGTCAGCATTTCCTGCAGCGTGTAGGCGGCGCCGTATGCTTCGAGCGCCCAGACCTCCATCTCGCCGAAGCGCTGGCCACCGAACTGCGCCTTGCCGCCCAGCGGCTGCTGGGTAACGAGCGAGTACGGACCGATCGAACGCGCGTGGATCTTGTCGTCCACGAGGTGGTGAAGCTTGAGCATGTAGATGTAGCCCATCGTCACCTTGCGATCGAACGGCTCGCCCGTGCGTCCGTCATAGAGCTGCGACTGACCGCTGGTATGCAGGCCCGCCTGCTCCAGCATGATGTTGATGTCAGCCTCATGCGCGCCGTCGAACACCGGGGTCGCGATCGAGACGCCGCGGCGCATCTGCTCGCTGAGGCGAACAATGCTCTCGTCGTCATAGTCACGAACCGGCTCGTTGCGGTCGTTGGCCGGGATGAAGCTCTCGAGCGTCTTGCGCAGCGGCTTGATGTCGCCGGCTGCCTTGTACGTGTCGATCAGCTCGCCGATCTTCTTGCCCATGCCCGCGCATGCCCAGCCCAGATGCGTTTCCAGGATCTGGCCGACATTCATGCGGCTCGGCACACCCAGCGGGTTGAGCACGATATCGGCATGCGTGCCGTCCTCGAGGAAAGGCATGTCTTCGACCGGAACGATCCGCGACACGACACCCTTGTTGCCGTGACGGCCGGCCATCTTGTCGCCGGGCTGCATCTTGCGCTTCACGGCCACGAAGACCTTGACCATCTTCATGACGCCCGGAGGCATTTCGTCGCCGCGCTGGACCTTCTCGACCTTGTCCATGAAACGCTGTTCGAGCGCCTTCTTGGAATCGTCGTACTGGCCACGGAGCGCCTCGAGTTCGCTCTGGAGCTTTTCGTTCTCCACGGCAAACTGCCACCACTGCGAACGCGGATACTCGTCGAGCGTATCCTTGGACAGCGTCGAGCCCTTCTTGAAGCCCTTCGGTCCGGCGATCGCTTCCTTGCCGACGAGCACGTCGGAAAGACGCGCGTAGACGTTACGGTCCAGAATGGCCTGTTCGTCGTCGCGGTCCTTGGCGAGGCGTTCGATCTCCTCGCGCTCGATCGCCATGGCGCGCTCGTCCTTCTCCACACCGTGGCGATTGAAGACGCGCACCTCGACGACCGTGCCGAAAGTGCCCGGAGGCATGCGCATCGAGGTGTCGCGCACATCGGATGCCTTTTCGCCGAAGATGGCGCGCAGAAGCTTCTCTTCCGGCGTCATCGGGCTTTCGCCCTTCGGCGTGATCTTGCCGACCAGGATGTCGCCCGGCTGAACTTCGGCACCGATATAGACGATGCCGGCTTCGTCGAGGTTCTTCAGCGCTTCTTCCGAGACGTTTGGAATATCGCGCGTGATTTCCTCCGGTCCGAGCTTGGTATCGCGCGCCATGACCTCGAACTCCTCGATGTGGATCGAGGTGAAGACGTCATCGGCGACGATGCGTTCGGACAGGAGGATCGAGTCCTCGTAGTTGTAGCCGTTCCACGGCATGAACGCGACCAGCACGTTGCGGCCGAGCGCCAGATCGCCGAGCTCGGTCGACGGACCGTCGGCGATGATGTCGCCCTTGTTGACCCGGTCACCCATGCGAACCAGCGGACGCTGGTTGATGCAGGTGTTCTGGTT
>NZ_RZPQ01000313.1:0-6354 GCF_003999135.1 Mesorhizobium sp. M7A.F.Ca.CA.004.06.1.1
GCATCGCGACGTGCGTACCAGCGTGCGCATCCGCCGGGTGGTGGATTTTCTCCACGAGGAGCTGAAACGCTATTCGGCGGGTGCTGGCGCGAATTCGGCGCGGTGAGCGAGCCCGGCCATCAGCAACACGATGATCAGCAGTCCCGACATGGTGATGAAGATCGGGCCAAAGCTGGAGTGCTCGGCAACGAAGCCGATCGCCGACGGCGCCACCAGTATGCCACAGTATCCGATAGTGGTGACCACGCTCATGCCGGTGCCAGAAGACATGCCTTCCTGGTTGCCGCCGGCCGAAAAGATGATCGGCACCATATTGGCGATGCCGAAGCCGCAAAAGGCAAAGGCTGCAATGGCGAGCCAGGGCGAGGGCGCCAGGCCAGCCACCAGCATGCCGACCGCGGCTACGAGGGCCGACACGCGAAGCGTCGTCACCGCGCCGAAGCGATTGCGTATGCCGTCGCCGAAGAACCGCGTAACCGCCATGACGCCCGAAAATCCGGCGTAGGCGAGGCCGGCAACGGCAAGATCGGCGCCGAGCTCCTGGCGCAGATACAGGGCTGCCCAGTCGAGCACCGCGCCTTCGGAGATCATCGCCAGCAGCGCCATCAGTCCGATCAGATAAACCAGCGGGTTTGCCGGCAGTGCGAATTTGTGGTGCTCTGCCGCCTGCGGTCTGTCTTCGGTGAGGAGATGGCGAACGGCCACCGCGATCACCCCGGAGGCAAACACCGTTACCGCCGCCGCGTGGGCGAGGTGGCCGTAGTGCTGGATGGCAAAGCCGCCGAGGCCGCCGCCGGCGAAGCCGCCGAGACTCCAGAAGCCGTGCGAGGACGACATGACGGCGCGGGAGAGCCGCCGTTCGACCACCCCGGCATTGGCATTCATGGCAACGTCCATGCCACCGATCGAGCCGCCGAAGATGATCATGGCCGCGGCCGCCAGCGGTACGTTGGGCGCCAGCGCCACGACCATCAGACCGAGGCTGCCGCACAGGGCGAACCAGCGCAGTACGGTGCGCGAGCCATGTCTGGAGATCAAATGGCCGCACCAGGTCATCGCGACGACGGCACCGACGCCGAATAAGAGAATCAGCAGGCCGAGCGTGAACTTCGAAATCTCCAGCCGGGTCAGGAACACCGGGATCTGCGGCGCCCAGCTGCCCGTCAGGAAGCCGTTGGCGAGAAAAATGGCCGCGAGCGCCCATCGTCCGCGAATGGCAGTCAGCTTGGCAATTGACGCGTTCATGAGGCGAATCCCGCTGAAAATGGCTTCGCGCGGCAAATTAGATCGATTCAATTTTCAGTCAAGGCTCTTTCGGGAAGCATTTTGGGCCAAACATAGCCTTAAGCGATCGCTGGGGCGACGGCGTCAATGGTCCTGGGGGCGCCTTGCCTCGAATTCGGCCTTCTTGGCGTCGGAGGCCTCGGTCTGGTTCAGCGCCTGCCATTCCCCATAAGGCATGCCGTAGACGATCTCGCGTGACTGATCCTTGGTGAGATCGACGCCCTCGGCATTGGCTGCCTCGCGATACCAGTTCGACAGGCAGTTGCGGCAGAAGCCGGCAAGATTCATCAGGTCGATGTTCTGCACATCGTTGCGCTCGCGCAGATGCTCGACCAGCCGGCGGAAGGCGGCCGCTTCGAAATCGCGTTGCTGCTCGTCGCTGAGTTCGGTCATCGAAACCTCCGTCATAGCGGCCCGGTGCGCGAGCCGAACATCTTCACCACATGTATATCGGGACGGCGGTCGATCGCGTCAACGATCGGCGCCAACCGTTCGGCCCAGGCGAGCGCGCCCTTCTGGTCCGATATCAGATCCTGTCGGATCTCGATCAGCGCATGGGCGAAGCCGTTGACGATGGCATGCTTGTACATGGTGTCGCCGCGCAGCGCGCCGTCATAGGGTTCGTTGTCGCCGACGACGAGGTTCCTGTCCTGCGCCAGCATGTCTATCAACGGCCGCGCCACGCGGTCGTCGAGGTCCCACAGGATGCCGACGTGCCAAGGACGCTGGATTCCTTGCATGGCCGGGGTGAAGGAATGCACCGAAAAGATGAAGGGCGTCTGGGCGGAAGCCTGTGCGACCGATGCGATCATGGCGCCGACGGCGTCGTGATAGGGCCGGTAGAACCCGTCGAGCCGCCTCTCGCGCTCATCGGCAGTAATGGGGTAATTCCCAGGTACGACAGTGCCGTCATAAAGCTGGCGAATGAGCGTCGGATCGTCTTCGCCGCGATTGGGATCGATCAGCAGTCGCGAAAAATTGGCGAGCACCGCCGGCACGCCGAGCAGGGCAGCCAGTTCGCGCGTCACCGCCTCGACGCCGATGTCATAGGCGATGTGCCGGTCGAACTCGGCCGAGGGCAGGCCGAGGCTGCCGTAGTCGTCGGGCAGGTCGCGACGGGCATGATCGCCCAACAGCACGATGCCTCGCTTGCGGTCGCCCTCGATGATGTCGAAAGGCGCGAAAACTGTGGATCGGGTCATTGGCGGGAAATGGTCTGTTCGCGGGCTTCCGGGGAGGGTGCTATCGTCATTCCACGAAGACGACGCTTGCGCAATGCCGTTGTTTGGCCAAGGTTTCCCGGGAAATCTGGCACACGTCGGCGAATTGTGCGCCGGAGCCTTTCTAAATCGATTGGAATTGGACAAAACGGTGCGTTGACATGCGCCCGGACTTTTCCGAAAAGGGGCGCAGAGAGATGCTGATGTGGTTTTTGAGGGGTTTTCGGATGAGTTCCGCCGGCGGGCAGCGCATGCGCTCTGCCTTTGCCATGCCGCTCCTCACTCTTGCCATGGGCCTGTCGGCCATGGTCGTGGCTTCGCCGGCGCGTGCCGATTTCCGCGTCTGCAACGCCACGCAGAACCTGGTCGGCGTCGGCATCGGCTATCGCGCCAAGGCCGGCTGGATCACCGAAGGCTGGTGGCACATCGAGGGATCGAGCTGCAAGACGCTGATCGAAGGGCCGCTGTCATCAAGGTTTTACTATCTTTATGCAGAAGACGCCGAACGCGGCGGACGCTGGGACGGCCCGATCAACATGTGCGTGGCTGAAAAAGAGTTCAAGATCGCAGGCGTGACCGACTGCGTTGCCCGGGGCTTCCAGCGCGCCGGATTCCAGGAATATGACACGGGCGAACAGGCAAGCTGGATGGTCCAGCTGACCGATGAGTCCACAACGGGAGGCGCTCCAGCCGCCCCGGGAACAAACAGTCAATGAGACGTAGCCGCAAGGTCAAGATCCTAGCCACCATCGGTCCGGCCTCCTCGTCGGAGGAGATGCTGAAGAAACTGTTCGAAGCGGGCGCCGATGTGTTCCGCATCAATATGAGCCATACCGACCATGAACTGATGCGCACGCTGGTCGGACGCATCCGCGCTGTCGAGGAAGCGGTTGGCCGGCCGATCGGCATCCTGGCCGACCTGCAAGGACCAAAGCTGCGCGTCGGCAAGTTCGCCAATGGCAAGGAAGTGCTGACGCAAGGCCAGACCTTCACCCTCGACGACAATCCCGAGCCCGGCACCTCGACCAGGGTCTATCTGCCGCATCCGGAAATCCTGAGCTCGGTCGAAGCCGGCCATCGCCTGCTGATCGACGATGGCAAGCTCGAGCTGAAGGCGGTGAAGAGCGACGGCAAGTCGATCGTCTGCACCGTCGTCGCCGGCACCACGATTTCCGACAAGAAAGGCGTCAGCTTGCCCGACACCGATCTGCCGGTCGGCGCGCTGACCGAGAAGGACCGCAAGGACCTCGATGCCGTGCTGGCCACAGGCGTCGACTGGGTGGCGCTGTCCTTCGTGCAACGGCCGGAGGATCTGGCGGAAGCGCGCAAGATCGCACGCGGGCGGGCGCTGATCATGGCCAAGATCGAGAAGCCGCAGGCTGTCGCCCGGCTGGCCGAAATCATCGAACTGTCCGACGCGCTGATGGTCGCCCGCGGCGATCTCGGCGTCGAGATGCCGCTCGAGGCGGTGCCCGGCATCCAGAAGCAGATCACGCGCGCCGCACGCCGCGCCGGCAAGCCGGTGGTGGTTGCAACGCAGATGCTGGAATCGATGATCACGGCACCGGTGCCGACCCGCGCCGAAGTGTCCGATGTTTCGATCGCCGTCTTCGAAGGCGCCGATGCCATCATGCTGTCGGCGGAATCGGCGGCGGGTGCCTATCCCGTCGAGGCTGTGGCAATGATGAACCGTATCGCCACCAAGGTCGAAACCGATCCGACCTATGCCGGCATCATCAACGCCCAGCGCTCCGAGCCGGAGGCGACCGGCGCCGACGCCATTTCGCTGGCCGCGCGCGAGATCGCCGAAACGCTGAAGCTGTCGGCGATCATCACCTACACCGCATCGGGCACCACAGGCCTGCGCGCCGCCCGCGAGCGGCCGCAGGTGCCTGTTATCGCGCTGTCGCCGATCCTCAACACGGCGCGGCGGCTGTCGCTTTTGTGGGGCACGCATTGCGTCGTCTCACCCGACGCCGTCGATCTCGACGACATGGTCAATCGCGCCTGCCGCATCGCCTTCGACGAAGGCTTCGGCAAGCCTGGCGACCGCGTCATCATCACCGCGGGCGTGCCGCTGCGGACACCGGGTTCGACCAACATGCTGCGCATCGCCTATATCGGTTCGGACACACAAGTCAGCCGCTAGATTCCTGAAGCGTGTCGCCTCTGAACGGATTCAGGCGGCCCGCTTTAGGTCGGCGCGAGTTCGGCCTGCGGTACCTTGATATCGGCGCATCTGCCGGCGCCGTAGGCGTCGCCGGCGATGCGCGCCTCCACGGTCCTGGCCATCGCCGGCAGGTCCATATTCTTGCCAGCGACCTTCTCGATGGCGCCGACGGTCAGGTCGGTCGCGATCCAGTCTGGCTTGTGACCGAGATTGTGCACCCACACGAGTTCGGCACCGGCAATGTCGCGCGCCAGGCCGACCGAATGGATATGTGCATAGACCACCTTGTCGCGATCGCCTGAAATCACCACGGTCGGCGCCTTGATCTCGGCGTAACGCGGTGCGGTGGCGAGCGCGTAGCGATAGAGCCCGGCGACATCGGTGGCGTTGGCACGAAAGGCTGTTGGTCGCAGCACCAGCGGGATAGAGACCGAGCTGAGGTAATTGTCCGGCACCTTGTTGGGCGAAAAGACGCAGGTGGTGGCGTCGGCCATCTGCAGGGTTCCGGCCGGATAGGTCAGCGTTTCGGAAAACAGCCAACCGAGCACCGGCATGGTGGTCAGATCGTAGTACCAGGCGGTTGCGCCGCCCGGCCATGGGTGGGTCGCCGGTGCGAGAAAGACGAGCCCGAGTGTCTTGTCTGGATGTTCGCGGCCAAAGGCCGATGTCACCACGCCGCCGAAGGAATGGCCAACGATGACAGCCTTTTTGATGCCGAGATGGTCCATCAGTGCGGCAATGGTGTTGGCCTGCGCCGACGGGTTCTCGTTGTTGGTGCCGCGACCCGACCAGCCATGGCCTGGCCGGTCGAAGAACAGCATTTCGGCGCGGCCTTCGAGCAAGGGGCGCAGCGGCAGCATCTGGTCCCTGAGATTGGCGCTGGCGCCATGGATGAAGACGATCGGCGGCAACTCGGCATTGGCGGGCGCCGGAACATGGACATAGTGGATGCGGGCGCCGTCGATGTCGGCGAACTCGCCGATCGGCGGATTACGACGCTCGATCAGCCATGACCCGACGCGGGTGACGCCGACAAAGCCGAAGACAAGCGCCATCAGGAAGGCAAGGGCGGCGTAGATCAGGTTCATGGGGGAGATACGAGGTGGAGGGGGATAAGTTGTAGGGTAGGCAGTAGGCAGTAGGCAGTAGGCAGTAGGCAGTAGGCAGTAGGCAGTAGGCAGTAGGCAGTAGGCAGTAGGCAGTAGGCAGTAGGCAGTAGGCATGTGTGTTCCGCAGAGCGGTCTGGACCTACTGCCTAATCCCTACTGCCTATTCCCTTAAATGCCTTCACCGGCAAGTTCCTCCGAAATCGTGCCGACCTGGTCCTGGGCGCTGCGCATCATCGGATAGATGGCCAGCACCTTCTGCCAGGCCTCGAGCGCCGATTGCTTGTGGCCGGTCAGCGCCATGATCTGCGCCAGGCCGGACAGCGCACCGAAATGGCGCGGCTCGAGCTGCAGCGTTTGGTCGATGTCGGACATCGACTTGCCGTAGTTCTTCATCATGAAATGGACGGTGGCACGCCGGTTCCAGCCTTCGGCATAAGTCGGCTGCAAAGTCACCACCTGGTCGAGGAAATCGAGCGCGACGTCGAACTTCTGGCCCTCGACGGCTTTTTGCGACCACTGCATCATCAGGTCGATCGAGGCGCTGCCGGATTGCGACCACTCGCTCCAGATG
>NZ_RZPQ01000314.1:0-6349 GCF_003999135.1 Mesorhizobium sp. M7A.F.Ca.CA.004.06.1.1
CAGCAGCCGGAACGGCAAACCGCCGATCCAGGTCAAGCCGAGAGTGATGATGGCGAGCACGATCGCCGAAACGATACGCAGTTGAAGATTGCTCATCCCGCGGCCGGTCGCGAAGCGACGTCCTGGCCCCCAAGTCCGCCGAAACGGCGTTCGCGGCCAGCAAACTCACGCAAAGCTTCCGCAAGGTGCTCGCGGCTGAAGTCGGGCCAGTAGCAAGGCAGGAAGACGAGTTCGCTATAGGCGGCTTGCCACAGAAGGAAGTTCGACAGCCGGAGCTCGCCGCTGGTGCGAATGACCAGTTCCGGGTCGGGAATGCCTTGCGTATCGAGCGCGCCGGCAAAGCTTTCGGCTGATATCGCCTCGGCGTCGAGTTCGCCACGCGCCACGGCCGCCGCAAGCTTTTGTGCCGTACGAACGATTTCGTCTCGTCCGCCATAGTTGAAGGCGATCACCAGCGTCAGCGATTCGTTTGCGGCCGTCAGCGTTTCGGCCTCGTCGAGCAGTCCCCTGATATCAGACTGCAGCCCTGCCCGGTCACCGATGATTCTAACCCGCACACCGCTCTGGTGCAGTTCAGCAAGGTCACGGCGAATGAACATTTTCAAGAGGCCCATCAGGTCGCTGACCTCGGACTTCGGCCGCGACCAGTTCTCCGACGAGAAAGCATAGACGGTCAGGTAGGAAATGCCGAGCCCAGGTGCCGCGCGCACCGTCTTGCGCAGCGCCTCGACACCGGCACGGTGGCCCGCAAGACGGGGCATGCCGCGCGCCTTGGCCCAGCGTCCGTTTCCGTCCATGATGATCGCGACATGCGCGGGCGTTGCCATGTTCTCGCTTTCGGGTCAGCCGGCGGCCATGACCCTAAACCTGCATGATTTCAGCTTCCTTATCGGAAAGCAGGTGGTCGATGGTGCTGATCGTCTCGTCGGTAAGTTTCTGGACCTGGTCCGAGCGCTTGCGCTGATCGTCTTCGCTGATGTCGCCGTCTTTCTCCGCCTTCTTCAGGAAGTCCATGCCGTCGCGGCGCACATGGCGCGCGGCGACACGGGCATTCTCGGCGTAGGTGTGCGAGATCTTGACCAGTTCCTTGCGGCGCTGTTCGTTAAGTTCGGGAAGTGGAATCCTGAGGTTGGTGCCGTCTACGATCGGGTTGAACCCCAAATTGGATTCGCGGATCGCGCGGTCGACCGCGCCAACCATCGACTTGTCCCATACCGATACCGAGATCATGCGCGGCTCCGGCACCGAGACGTTGGCGACCTGATTGATCGGCATGGTGGTGCCGTAGGCCTGCACCTGGATCGCATCGAGCAGATTGCTGGAGGCGCGACCGGTCCGCAGCGAGGCCAGATCATGCTTGAACGCGGCAATGGCCCCATCCATGCGCCGCTTGAGATCGTCGTACTCACCACTCATCTTTATCTCCTCGACCCGTCTAATGCGGGCTCACTGCTTCGGGGCCGTCTTCGAATCGAACTTTCGAAAACCGGCTTCCCTTTTCGGGTCAGGCCGCCGATCAATCGTCCGCGACGACCGTGCAGCGGCCGCCGCCCCTCAGAATATCGCCGAAACCACCTTTTTCGTGGATCGAATAGACGATTATCGGAATGTTGTTTTCGCGCGCAAGTGCAATCGCAGCAGTATCCATGATGGAAAGGCCGCGATTTATGACTTCGCCATGGCTGATGCGCTCGAAACGCGTCGCATTCGGATCCTTCTTCGGGTCCGCCGAGTAGACGCCGTCGACCTGAGTGCCCTTGAACAGCGCGTCGGCGCCGATTTCAGCGGCGCGAAGGGCCGCGGCCGAATCAGTGGTGAAGAATGGATTGCCGGTGCCGCCGGCAAAGATCACCACCTTGCCCTGGTTCATGTAGGCGGTCGCCTGGCGCTGCGAAAAGCTCTCGCAAAGTTCGGGCATGGCGATCGCCGAAAGCACCACGGCGTCGACGCCGATCTTGTTCAACGACGTGCGCAGCGCCAGCGAGTTGATCACCGTGGCAAGCATGCCCATGTGGTCGCCGGTAACACGGTCGCCGCCCTTGGAGGCAACGGCCACGCCGCGAAAGATGTTGCCGCCGCCGATGACGACGCCGACCTCGATGCCCAATGCACGCGCCTCGGCGATGTCGCCGGCGATGCGATCCACCACTGACACGTCGATGCCGAAATGCTGCTCGCCCATCAACGCTTCGCCCGACGCTTTCAGCAAGACACGTCGGTAGAGGGGCTTCACCGTCATCTGGGCCTCTTCATTTGCATGTGGCGCGTTCCGGGTGGCTGCTCTCGCGCAGGCGCGCCACCGAAACAATGGCGTTCCGATACACGAAGGGCGCCGCGATGTCACGCGGCGCCCTTCCCGGAATTCTCTCGCCTTTTGTCAACTCACGCCGGCAAATGCACCTTCCATGAGCAGGTCAGGGAAATAGCCCGCAGGCTTGCAGCCGACGGCCTGGCCCCCGGTAAGGCCGCCCTGGATTTCCGGACCGAAGAACGAGTACGGGAACGGCGTGACCGGCAGGCTGACTGCGTCGAGCCTTGCCAGGAGCTCTTGGGGGATCTCGAAATCGAGCGCGCCGAGATTGTCCCTGAGCTGATCGAGCCTCGTCGCACCGATGATCACCGAAGCGACACCGGGCCGCGTTGCCGCCCAGTTCAAGGCGATTTGGGCCATGCCGCGGCCAAGCTCGCCGGCGGCCTTTTCCAGTTCGGCAACGATTGCCCAGTTGCGGTCGGTGAACTTCTGGAAGCCGGGATTGGTCGAACCGCGCATCGCCTCCAGCCTGCCGCCGGCGTTGCTGATTGTGTCTGAACGATATTTGCCGCTCAGCAAGCCGCTGGCCAGCGGGCTCCAGACCATGATGCCGGCGCCATAGCGCGTGCCGAAAGGCACGAATTCATGCTCTATGTTGCGCTCGACCAACGAATATTCGAGCTGCAGCGCCGAAACCGGTTCATAGCCGCGCTGCTCAGCGATGGACTGCGCCCTGCTCGCGTACCAGGCGGGGACGTCGGAGAGACCGACATGGCGAATCTTTCCGGCGCGCACCAGATCGTCCAGCGTTCGCATCACCTCTTCCGGTGAAGTCAGCCTGTCCCAGGCATGCAGGACATAGAGGTCGATATAATCGGTGCCGAGCCGCTTCAGCGAGCCTTCGACGGCGCGGATGATGTTCTTGCGGCCGTTGCCGCCGGCATTCGGATTGCCCTGCTCCAGATTCATGCTGAACTTGGTGCTGATCACCGCTCTGTCGCGCAGACCGCGTTCGGCTATGAACTCGCCAAGCCAGGTCTCGGAGGTGCCGCCGGTATAGGCATCGGCCGTATCGAAGAAATTGCCGCCTGCCTCGACATAGGCATCGACCAGGGCGCGGGCCGTCTCCTTGTCGGCGCCCCAGCCCCATTCGGTGCCGAAGGTCATGGTTCCGAGCGCCAGCCGGGTGACACGAAGCCCGCTGCTGCCAAGGGTGTAGAAGGGCATGGTCATGATGTCGCTCCGATCCTGATCCAATCTTCAATGCCGATCCTGTCCGGGGGTCGTCTTGACCCACGGGTTGCCGCGTTCATGCGTCATGCGGAATGTGAAGCCGTCCACGCTCCAGTCGGCTCCCGAACGGGTCAGGTGGTGTTCGTAGGTGCCCCAGACTTCCCATAGCGGTTCGCCATTGCCTTCCATCCGGTTCCAGGCGTAGCCGTTGGAGGAGACAGTCGCGGCGTCGCCGTCGATGGCGACCTGATGGTTGGTGCGCAGGTGCAGGCTGGTCTTGTTGCCCCTGAGGTTGGCGGCCCAGGTCCCGATCAGGTCGTCCGACGCGATGGTGGCCGCAGGCTGCCCACTCAGGCTGCTGAAGTCGACGGTGACGCGGTCGGCGAAGTAACTACGGGCGAGCCGCCAATCCTGGGCATCGACCGCGCGGTCGATGGCATCGGCGATGCGTATGACGGCGCGCTCATCGGCGAGCGTGATTTCAGGGGACGATTCGGCTCCGCCGGCATCGACCGGCGCCAGCGCGATACCCGCCGCGAAGGTGGCATACCTCAATGCATTCATGTCTCTTCTCCTTTGCGCATCGGCCCGTCGCCGGTTTGCTGGCGACAATGTGGGCCAACAGGCCGGCATCGAAAAGATTGCATTATTCGCATGGACTATGCGATATTATGCATGAATGGATCGCGACCTGCTCAGCCACCTTCCCGTTATCGTCGCCGTGGCGCGGCGAGGCGGCTTTGCGCTTGCCGCTGCCGAACTCGGCATGAGCCCTTCGGCGGTCAGCCACGCTGTACGCCTTGTGGAGGAGCGCATCGGCCAGCCGCTCTTTGCCCGCACGACCCGCAGCGTATCGCTGACCGAGGCCGGTCAGGCGCTTGTCGCGACGGCCGAGCCCGCGCTGCAGGATATCGCCGAGCGGATGGAGCGTATCCGCGGCATCAAGGGTCGCCCGGCGGGACTGCTCAGAATCAATGTATCACATATCGCCGTCCCGATGGCGGTGACGCCGGTGGTGACGGCCATGGCCGAGCGCTATCCGGATGTGACAGTGGAAATCTTTGCCAATGAAGGATTGGTCGATATCGTCAGCGAAGGCTTTGACGCCGGCATCAGACTTGGCGAAATGATCGCGCAGGACATGATCGCGATCCGGATGACCCCGCCATTCCAGGTGATCATCGTAGCGTCACCAGCCTATATCGGCCGGCATGGCCGCCCGCACAGCCTGGCCGATCTCGCCGCCCACAATTGCATCGGCTACCGTCTGGTGCGATCCGGCGCGGTCTATCGTTGGGATTTGACGGAGGACGGCAAGGACGTGGCCGTGGAAACGCGCGGCACCGCCATCGTCACCGATTCGCTTGCCGCGATCGACCTGGCGCTGTCGGGAATGGGACTGGCCTATGTGTTCGAGCCGCTGGTGCGCGCCGACCTGGCCGCTGGTCGGCTTGTCCAGGTGTTGCCGCAGTCGGCAATCGAGGAACCAGGCCTGTTTCTCTACTTTCCGCGCCGGGCGGCAATGGCACCGAAGCTGCGCGCCTTTGTCGACGTCACACAAGAAATCGGCCGGACACCCTCGCGAGCGCCCGGCCGAGTTGCCTGAGCCGAAAAGCTGCTTGGCAGCTTACTTCTTGACCGCTGCAGCGACTTCCGCGGCGAAATCGGTCTCTTCCTTCTCGATGCCCTCGCCCAGCGCAAAGCGCAGGTAGGCGGTGATCTTGGCCGGGGCGCCGATGTCCTTCTCGGCATCCTTCAGCGCCTTCTCGACAGTGATGTCGGGATTGAGCACGAAGGCCTGCTTCAGGAGCACGACTTCCTCGTAGAACTTGCGCAGACGGCCCTCGACCATCTTCTCGATGATCGCTTCCGGCTTGCCGGACTGGCGCGCCTGGTCGGAGAAGATCGCCTTCTCGCGTTCGACCGCGGCCGGATCGATCTGCTCTGCGGTCAGCGCCAGAGGGTTGGTGGCGGCAACATGCATGGCCACCTGGCGGCCAAAGGCGTTGGCTGCATGCTCATTGCCCGTGGTCTCGATCGCGACCAGCACGCCGAGCTTGCCAAGGCCGTCGGCAACCGCGTTGTGGACGTAGGTAGCGACAGCGCCGTGCGGGACGGTGAGCTTGGCCGAGCGGCGGAAGCCCATGTTTTCGCCGATGGTGCCGACAGCGTCCTTGATGGTGTCGGCAACAGACTTGTCGGAACCTGGATACTTTGCGGCGGCCACAACCTCCGTCGTGCCATAGGCCAGCGCAACCTTGGCAACGTTGCCGACGATTTCCTGAAACGCGGCGTTGCGGGCCACGAAGTCGGTCTCGGAATTGACTTCCACGACGGCAGCTTCGCGCACGCCGTTGTCGACGCCGATCAGACCTTCAGCCGCGGTGCGGCCAGCCTTCTTGTCGGCCTTGGAGATACCCTTCTTGCGCAGCCAGTCGACGGCCTCTTCCATGTTGCCGTTGGTCTCGGTCAACGCGGCCTTGCAATCCATCATGCCCGCGCCGGTCAAGTCGCGGAGTTCTTTGACCTGTGCAGCCGAAATGCTCATTGTCGCCTCTTTGTTTTAAATGCACCGACGCACCATCGGTATTCGATGGTGCGTCTGTTTAGCGTGCCAGAATATGAGAAAGATGAAGGCCGCAACCGGCCTTCGATTATCAAGCTTCGGGAGCTTCCGACGCCGGGGCCGGAGCCGGGTCGAGCGCGGGTTCGACCGGAGCTTCGACCGAAGCGCCGATGTCGACGCCGAGCGCGCCCTGCTGGCGGGCGATGCCGTCGATCGCAGCCTTGGCGATCAGATCGCAATAGAGCTGGATGGTGCGGGCCGCGTCGTCATTGCCGGGGATCGGGAAGTCGATCTTGTCC
>NZ_RZPQ01000315.1:0-6349 GCF_003999135.1 Mesorhizobium sp. M7A.F.Ca.CA.004.06.1.1
GCCCTTATGCCAAGCTGGGCGCCCGGGTCGAGCGCGTAATGACGACAATTGCTTCGCTGCAGGTCAAACGCTTTCCGGGCCACCTGCAAAGTCTTCACCCGGCCGTACAGCGCCCAAGACCACTGATGTGATCGACAAGAGCCTTTTTGATAAATCTGCGCTATTCTCCTGTCGCGCACGGACGACCGCGTGGCGAAGAGCAGGGTCCGAGATGAGAGCCCTGCCGCGCAGCTTCTATCGTCGCGCCTCGTTTGCGGCATCCGTGCCTACCCTCTTCGGACCTCGTGGGTTCCAACCGGCGACGAGGCGTGCATAGGCGCCCTCGGCCTGCTCCACCCAGCGGCGCTCTTCTTCCCGGTGGCTCTTTATGTTGTAGGCGTGCGCTCCCTTTTGGCCGCGCACAGCCTTGCTCCCGGCCTTGAGTTCCACATCGCGCAAGCTTCTTGGCATGCAGGGAGGGTCGAGCCCACGCGTAACTCTCGCCCTTCTCAACAGATGACAGATCACGACAGAGAGTTTGCGTGCGGTTGCCACGGCCGCGACATGCTGTCCGCGCCGGGCTCGCACGCCGCAGGGAGAAGGCTCGCAACGGTCCGGGAGCACGAGCGGCCGCCCAGGCCGCCTCGACGAGCATGCCGCGCGCATGACCACGGCCCTGCTTGGTGATCCGCCCATGGTAGGCCGGACCTGGCCGGACTGCTGGACGCTTGGGTTCAACCCGAGATAGGTCACGAGCTTCTGCGGATCGTCGAAGCGCGACACGTCGCCGATCGCCGCCCTTCATCGCCAGCGCGACGGTGATGTCGACGCCGGGAATGGTCATCAGCCGCTTCACGCCTTCATCCTCGAGAGCCGAGCGGACAAGATCGCGTTCGATGACCTGGAGGTCTTCGCCCAATCGGTCGAACTCGCGCAGATGCCCATCGATCGCGAGGCGCTCGTCCTGCGGTACGACCTGCTCGATTAACCAGGTCCGACCCTTGGCGCCGCACAGGTCAGCATGCGGGCAGGACGGATCAGGTGGCTATGAAGGATCGACTGGATGACGCTCTTCAATCGAGATCTCTGTCGGACAATCTGATTGCGCCGTGTCACCTGTCGACGCAGAGCCTGCGTCGGCTCGTCCGCAATCCAGACTTCTGGCAAGAAGCCGCTGGCATAGAGCTGCGCAAGAACGTCGGCGTCGATCGTCGTTTTGATCTTGGCATAGGCAACGATAAACACCTGTTTCGGCTTGGCGATCCCCACCTTCTTCACATGCGGCGCAACCACAGCTGCAGCGGACGTCGCGTTGCCGGTGGCCTCGATCACCCCGACATCGTTCGGCGACAGCTTCGCGGCGAACGCCGCCAGCAGATCGCGCCGCATGTCGACGCGGCCGAGTCGCCTGAGCCTGCCCTCCTCCCATGCCACTGCTTCGGCGAAGGCGCGGTGAATATCCAGTCCGATGATAAGCATGCCCGTTCCTCCTTCTTGGCTCGGTCAAAGACGGGAGCTGGCGGGCAACACGACATCTACTGATCCGCGCTCGCAG
This sequence comes from Mesorhizobium sp. M7A.F.Ca.CA.004.06.1.1, assembly GCF_003999135.1. Lineage (NCBI taxonomy): Bacteria > Pseudomonadati > Pseudomonadota > Alphaproteobacteria > Hyphomicrobiales > Phyllobacteriaceae > Mesorhizobium > Mesorhizobium sp. M7A.F.Ca.CA.004.06.1.1. The sequence continues at coordinate 1,535 of NZ_RZPQ01000315.1, forward strand.
CGCATCCGGGAAAGTCGCGAGGGGCGGCCATGTAACGAGCTCGGGCTCTCAGCCCACGGTCTATTGACGGCCTGCCTGCACCTTTGTGCTCCCGGTGCCCCACGTCCCGGATGGGCTCACCATAAGGGCGTTCCAAAACAAGAACAGCAGGACGAGAAGGCACCACAGATCACATACCGGATAGCGGCAAGGCCAAGCGCTTCGTTCAGATAGGCTTGCGCCAATGGGCTTAGGCCGAGCCTACAACAGCTCTCAAAAACGCTGCCGGACTGCTGCATTGGCTCGCCGATACAATTGGCACAGGCCTCACGGCAGCTTAGGATCAAACCGCCCATCAGTCGCCTCGGACTGGAAAGGTGCACCCTATTAGGTTCCACGCCTAGCTAGGTCGGGGCCGCCGAAGACGCTGGTTGATAGACCGGCGCCATCGGCCCGGCGTTTCAAACTGCCAATCTCTGACCTGCACAGTACGAACGATTGCTCGCTTCGGCAGATCACGCGGCTCATATGTCGGACCTTAACGTCATCCATCATAAACTTTTTGCGACAAAAGATTGCAAGAATGCTAAATTGTTAAAGTCGTTTGTTTCGGTTAAAGGCATCCATCCCATGGATGGCTGATGACATGCGTTTCAAAGGACTTGATCTAAATCTCCTCGTTGTGCTCGACGCACTCCTGACGGAGCGTAATCTCTCGGCGGCGGCACGCAGGATTAACCTGAGTCAGCCCGCCATGAGTGCGGCCGTCGCCCGACTGCGCGATTATTTCCGCGATGAACTGTTTACGATAAGAGGTCGCGAAAGATTTCTAACCCCGCGTGCGGCAGCATTTGCCCCCGCAGTTCGCGACGCTCTCCAGCACATCCAGTGCTCGATTATTTCTTCGGATCCGTTTGACCCAGCTCGAGCCGATCGCCTCTTCAGGATCATTCTTTCCGATTTCGTCACGCTCGTGTTTTTCGAAAAGCTTGTGGAGCGTATTTCACGGGAAGCCCCCGCCGTCAGCTTCGAACTGCTGCCTGTCGACGATAGCCCCGATGAGCTTCTCCGGCGCGGTGACGTCGATTTTCTAATTCTACCGGATATGTTCACGTCGAGTGTGCATTCAAGCGTTGCGCTGTTTGACGAGAAGCTCGTGTGCGTAGGCTGTCCCACAAACAAGCAGCTGCCACAGCAGCTTACATTCGAGAGATACATGTCGATGAGGCACGTCGCGGTCAGGTTCGGGCGTACGATGAAGCCGTCTATCGAGGAATGGTTTTTGCTTGAGCATGGCCTTAAGAGACGTGTCGAGGTCGCCGTGCAGGGCTTCAGCATGATTCCACCTATGGTGTCCGGCACAGCTCGTATAGCGACCATGCCCTTACGGCTGGTCAGGCATTTCGAAAAAACGTTCCCCCTGCGGGTTATCGAACTTCCGCTGCCATTTCCCACATTCACCGAGACCCTCCAATGGCCGGCCCTCCACAATAGCGATCCGGCAAGCATCTGGATGCGGGAGATAATGATACAGGAGGCATCTCGGATGGCTGCCCCGCTGTGAACCCACGGAAAATTCAGGCGCACCTATAGTCACTACTCCTGTCACCATCTACTTTGACGACAATAGCCCTCGCCGGATAAAGTCGATGCTGGCGGCAAGTGCGCCTGCGAGATCGTCCAGAGAATGGACTTCCTCGACCAGCTCGAATGAGAAAGGTCCCGCGTAGCCGCCATCCAGCAGCGCCTGAATCTGGCTGCCATTGTCGGAACCTGCAAGAAAGCGATCGGGGTAAATCCAGAAGGTCGGGTCGTTTACGCTTGAAATGTGCACCAGGCCGGTAAGCTCGCAGAACAGGCATGTCTCCCCGGCCAGGGTGTGGTGGAACGTGTCGTGCACGAGGCGAAAGACGGACTGGCCATCAACCGCGGCAACGGCCTCGGCCGCTTCCTTCTTTGATCGAAGCGAGCAGGTTCGGAAACCCAGCGGCTCGATGAGACCGATCAGACCCCGCGACTGGAGGATTGGCTTGATCTCGTTTAGAGCGAAACGAAGATTGTCCTGGCGCTCGCTATTGGTGGGCCACGAGCTGCGGTTGGCCGGCACCAACACGAGCGTCTCCGCCCCGCACGCCGTCGCATAATCGGCGAGGTTGCTTGCCTCGGCCTGACGCGTTGGAGTCCAGTCGTTGAACCGCTGCAAGGCGTTGACAGAGATGATCGTGACGCCCGCTTCGGTAGCGGCCAACCGAACGTCCGCAGCCGGAATGCCGCGTGCGACAGGATTGCTGAAATGAGGGTAACGGATTTGGACGTCGGTCAGGCCTTGGTCACGGGCAAGCGCGAAAAGCGCACTGACGTCAAGGCGGGGCGCCGCCATGTGATCGAGTGCAAAGCGGGGCGATACCTGGCGCATTGCTTGACTTTCCTTCCATGAAGCGCGGCTGCCATTTCGGCATCCGGCTTCTTTCAAGACGGAACCACGCCGGTTCACAGATCGGACAGAGACGGCCGAGTCAATCGAGCTTTCCTTTCATCGGTGAAAGGAAAATGGGCGCTCATGATAGAAATCCATCAAGGTCAAATATTTTCCGGAAGATAAATGTCGAACGGCAGAAATGTCTGCCCCGGGCTCTCCGCGACGCCGGCTTTGATGGCCCGCTCCATTGCCATTATCAGCTCCTGGCAAAGTCGGCGCATTGGCGTGCCGACCGCCATCGTCAAGATGTCATCCGCAAGCGCCCCACGTGACTGCGGCGTCATTTCACTCACGATCGCGACGAGATCCTGACCGCTCCCCTCTTCTCGGAGCGCGGAAATTGCCCCCTCTATCCCCCCGCCGGCCATATAGAAGCCGACGAGCTCTGGTTCCCGCTGCATAAGATCCAGCAATTTTTCGTAAGTGAGCTGCCGTTCATCAAGGTTCACGAGCGCATCAAGCACCTCGAATTTTGGCGCGTTCTCACGAAAATACGCACGAAAGGCCGTTTCCCGCGTCGCATGCGCCTGGAAGCGATGGCTTCCGACAAACACCGCCACCTTGCCGGGCCGTTTTGCGGCCTTGGAAAACACCCAAGCGGCAGTCCGTCCGACCTTGCTGTTGTTGAGGCCGATGTAGCCCTCGCGCACGCCATCGGCGAAGTCGGATAGCAGCGAAAATACCGGGATACCTTTCGCCTTGAGCTCCTCGACTGATGCTGTGATTTTCGGGTGATCGGCCGCCACCATGGCGATCGCCTGGCAGCGGCTCCCAAGGTCCTTAAGAAGCGGGAGCAGGTCACGCGGCAAATGTGACTGCGCGAACTCGATGATCGGAAGGCCGTGGAAGGATTTAGCCATACTGACCGACTCTTCGATCTTGCGAGCGAAATCTTGGTAGAAATCGTGGGTAGGTTTTCTCAAGATGAAGCCCAGCTTGTAGTGCGGCAGGTGCTGCTGCAAGCGCTGTTTGATGAGACCGGCAGCATGATAGCCGATCGCGTGCGCGGCCGCATGGACCCGCTGGGCGGTCTCCTCTCGCACCGGAAGGCGGACGTTCAGAACCCGATCGACTGTTGCTACGCTGACTCCGGCTTCGCGGGCGAGATCGGCTATTGTGACGCGCTTTCCCCTAGCGATTCTGATCGGCCGGTCCTCCATCATCCGGTGCGCTCCCGCGACGGCTTGGGGCGGCAAGCTGAAATAGTTCCCCCACCCCGCGGATAGCGCATTCGACGAACAGCGCTCCATGCGCACCCAGATGAGTCTCCGTGAACCGTTCGTTTGCTTAGGGGCTTCATGGTGTTGTATTACTCACTGCGTTAGTACTCTATTTCCAGCGCTCTTTGGAGGCTGGCAATTCGACTGTTGTGTCAAGGCCGCTACTTACACGTCGCGCTGTTGCGATCTTGCTTGCGGGGAGCCAGTTTGATGTAACCCTAACCGCGGAAAGCGGTTTCCATCCGTGACTGGTCCAATTCGCCTTCCCAGCGAGCGACAACGAGCGATGCCACCGCATTACCGACTAAATTCGTCAGCGCGCGGCATTCCGACATGAAGCGGTCCACGCCAAGAATTAGAGCCATTCCGGCAACGGGAACACTCGGCACGACAGAGAGAGTAGCGGCCAATGTGATGAAGCCGGCGCCGGTGACGCCTGCCGCACCCTTCGAGGAAAGCATCGCAATTAGCAGCAGGAGGATCTGATCGGCAATTGACAAATCTGTGTTCGTCGCCTGGGCGATGAAGAGGGCGGCGATCGTCATGTAGATATTGGTACCGTCCAGATTGAATGAGTATCCAGTAGGGATGACGAGACTTACGACCGAACGGGCGGCGCCGGCCTTCTCCATCTTCTCCATTAGCGAGGGCAGCGCGGCCTCCGAGGAGGACGTTGCCAGGACAAGCAGCAGCTCGTCCTTGATGTAGCGGACGAGAGAAAAGATCGAGAAGCCGTTGTAGCGGCAGACCGCGCCGAGAACCCCGAACACGAAGAGGAAGGCGGTAAGATAGAACGTCGCGACCAGTATCGCGAGGTTGGCCACCGAACCGATTCCGTATTTGCCGATCGTAAAGGCCATTGCGCCGAAGGCGCCGATGGGTGCAGCCTTCATCAGAATGCCGACGAGCTTAAAAATGGGGGCGGTAAGCGCCTGGAGAAAGGTAACGACCGGCCTGCTCGTCTCTCCGGTCATCGCCAAAGCAATGCCGAACAGGACCGAGAAGAACAGGACTTGCAGGATGTCGCCTTCCGCGAAGGCACTGGCAATCGTTGACGGGATGATGTTCATCAGGAAGCTGGTCACGGACTGCTCGTGAGCCGTGGCCACATAGCCCTTAACGGCTTGGACATCGAGC
>NZ_RZPQ01000316.1:0-6342 GCF_003999135.1 Mesorhizobium sp. M7A.F.Ca.CA.004.06.1.1
CCGCGTCTCGTGCAGGGTCTCCCACACGGCATCGAGCGCTGCATCCGACGGATCGTCAGCCATCTGCATGGCGATCCGTCGGATGCAGCGCTCGATGCCGTGTGGGAGACCCTGCACGAGACGCGGCCAACCGCGATCAATCTGCGCTGGGCGCTGGACGAAATGCGGCGCTTCCTGCGGCCTTTGCCTCCCGAACAACGCGCCGAAGCCGCCTATCGGCGGGCCCGTGAGATCGCCGACGAAGATGTCGGCCTCAACCGCGCCATCGGCGAGAACGGTCTTGCCATCATCAAGGCGATCGCGGCGCGCAAGCAGAAGGGCGAACCGGTCAACATCCTGACCCACTGCAATGCCGGCTGGCTGGCCACGGTCGACTACGGCACCGCCACGGCGCCGATCTACCTGGCCACAGAAGCCGGCATTCCGGTCCATGTCTATGTCGATGAAACGCGGCCGCGCAACCAGGGCGCACAGCTGACCGCCTGGGAGATGGCCGGGCACGGCGTGCCGCACACACTGATCGTCGACAATGCCGGCGGCCATCTGATGCAGCGCGGCGCAATCGACATGGTCATCGTCGGCACCGACCGCACAACGGCCGACGGCGATGTCTGCAACAAGATCGGCACCTATCTGAAGGCGCTCGCCGCCGCCGACAATGACGTGCCGTTCTATGTCGCGCTACCGTCGCCGACCATCGACTGGACGGTACATGACGGACTGGCCGAGATCCCGATCGAGCAGCGCTCGGCCGACGAGGTCTCGCTGGTCTGGGGCAAGACCGCTGCCGGCGAGATTGCCCAGGTTCGCATTTCGCCGGAGACGACGCCTGCGGCCAACCCGGCCTTCGATGTGACGCCGGCGCGACTGGTCACCGGCTTGATCACCGAGCGCGGCGTTGCCAAGGCATCGCGCGAGGGATTGAAGGCGATGTTCCCCGAGCGGGCGTAGCCCACGTCCCTAGTACAGAGGCTCCGCCATATGCTTCGGGGTCGGCCACGTCTCGGTAATGCCCGGCTGCACCGGCCGCTCCAGATAGGTCGATAAAACCACATAGCTGCGCGTCGAGGTGACCCCCGGCGTTTCGTACAGGCGCGCCAAAAGGCCTTCGAGTGCTCTGGTGTCTTCCGTGCGGACCTTCAGCAGCATGCAGGTGTCGCCGGCGACCGTATGGATCTCCTCGACTTCGGGATATTGCGAGACCGCCATCAGCTCCGGCGTCTTTCCCCAGCCCCTGGTGTCGATATGGACAAAGGCAAGCAAAGGCTTTTTCACCGCCCGGGGATCGATGATGGCGACTGTGTTGCGGATGGCGCCGCTGCGACGGAGCCGTTTGACCCGCTCATGCGCTGCGGGTGGCGACAAGCCGACGCGATCGCCGAGTTCGGCGTAGCTGATCGTGGCGTCATCGACCAGGACACCTAATATTCTTCGGTCTGTCGCGTCGAGATCGCGGGCCGCGGGCCTGTTCTGCAGAATGCCATCTGTTTCTTCATCCATGGCGAAATTCCGGGTTCTCCGCTGAATGGAATACGGCCATTATGCTGATATGTCGAACATTGATCAAGTTGCGCCATTGACTGCCCGAGCCCCGATCCCGGCGCTTGCCTATCTGCTGACCGGATGCATCGCTGTCATCGGCTCGAACTCGCTTGTGCTGGGTCCGATCGCACCGGCTGTCGCCTCGTCGTTCGGAACCAGCGTGCCGGCCGTGATGATTGCGGCGGCAGCGTTCGGCCTTGGCACCTCCGCAAGCGCCCTGTTCCTTGCGCGCTACATCGACCGGCTCGGTGCTCGCAGGATGCTGCAGAGCGCACTGTTGCTGTTGGCATTGGCGCTGGTCGCAAGTGCCGCTGCACCCACGGTGACCATGCTGGTCTCCGCACAGCTGCTGGCCGGCATCGCTGCCGGCATCGCCATGCCCGCGATCTATGCCAGCGCCGCAGCCATTGCCCCACCGGGCAGGGAGAGCGGCACGATCGGCGTCGTCCTGACTGGATGGACGCTCAGCATGGTCGCCGGCGTTTCGCTTTCGGCCGTGCTTGCCGATCTTGTGCATTGGCGCGCCGTTTTCGCAGCGGTCGCGGTGCTTGCGGCCCTTGCATGGATGGGGCTGACAGTGACGTCGCTCAGCGACATCAGGAAGGCCGGACCGGCGCCCGCCCCGCTGGAAGCGCTCGGCATTCCCGGAATCCTGCCGCTGCTGGTGGCGTGCGCGGCCTTCATGACTTCGTTCTACGGCGTCTATGGCTATCTCGGCGACCATCTTCATGTCGGGCTGGGACAGCCGGTGAGCGCCAATGGCCTGGCGGCGCTTGCCTACGGCATAGGCTTCGGGACGGCTGCTCTGCTCGACGGCGTCATCGACAGACTGGGTGCGCGGCGCGTAATGCCGTTCGCCTATCTTCTGGTCGCAGTCGTCTATGTCGCGATGGCGGCGACGAGCGGCAGTTTCGGGCTGACCTTGACCATGGTGGCAATCTGGGGACTGGCCAATCATTTCGGCCTGAATGTCCTGGTAATGCGCCTGTCTGCGCTCGATCCCTCGCGGCGCGGCACGATCATGGGCCTGAACAGTGCGGTGACTTACCTCGCGGTCTTCGTCGGCACCACCAGCTTCGGGCCGCTCTACTCCAGCTTTGGTTTTGCCACCTGCGCAATGGTCGCAGCATCGCTGATGCTGATCGCCGCATCGGCGGCGGCGTGGCGCACGCGATAATCGAACGGACTTGGCCCAACCTTCTCACGGTTGACAGCAGCGCCCTGCCCTTTCATACAAAGCCGTTAATGTTCTCAGGGCGGGGTGAAAGTCCCCACCGGCGGTAAGGACTCTTAGTTGCGCATGATTCCTTTCCGAAAACCGTTCCGGTTTTCGGGGTCATGCGCGGGCCCAAGCCCGCGAGCGCTTTCCGGTTTCGGAAAGGTCAGCAGATCCGGTGTGATTCCGGAGCCGACGGTTAGAGTCCGGATGGAAGAGAACGAAACGGAAGCCGGCCCGCTCTTCGCGGGCTTAATCCGTATCGTGCGTCCTGATTCTGGTTCGAAACGGAAGGATGGGCCCATGAATCAGCATTCCCATAAAGACTACGAAAAGACTCGCATCGCCGTTATCCGCGCGCGCTGGCATGCCGACATCGTCGACCAGTGCGTGCAGGCCTTCGAAGCGGCACTGGCTGACATCGGAGGCGAGCGCTTCACCGTTGACGTCTTCGACGTGCCGGGCGCCTATGAAATCCCCCTGCATGCCAAGACCCTGGCCGGGACCGGCCGCTATGCCGCGATCCTCGGCACCGCTTTTGTCGTCAATGGCGGCATCTACCGGCATGAATTCGTCGCCAGCGCGGTGCTCGACGGCATGATGAACGCGCAGTTGTCGACCGGCGTGCCGGTGCTGTCGGCGGTGCTCACCCCGCACAACTACCACGACAGCGCCGAGCACCACCGCTTCTTCTTTGAGCACTTCACCATCAAGGGCAAGGAGGCGGCCAATGCCTGCGTGCAGATCCTGGCGGCGCGGGAGTTGATCGCGGCTTAAGTCACCAAAACGGCCGGATTTCAGCCCTGCAACAAGAATTGCGATCGAGAAGAGCTCTGAAGGTTGCGGTTCCGTTGAAATCCCGCCAGAAGCATCAAGGGCCGACCGGCAACCGGCCGGCCCGCGACGTTGCGCTTGAAACCAGATACGGGAGACTATTGGGTGGCTCGCATAACACTGAGACAATTGCTCGACCACGCCGCCGAATACGGCTACGGCGTGCCCGCTTTCAACATGAACAATATGGAACAGGGCCTCGCCATCATGGAGGCCGCCGAGGAGACCAAGTCGCCGGTCATCCTGCAGGCCAGCCGCGGCGCGCGCGCCTATGCCAATGACGTGGTGCTGGCCAAGCTGATCGACGCGCTGGTCGAAATCCATCCCGACATTCCGGTCTGCATGCATCTCGACCATGGCAACAACGAAGCCACCTGCGTCACCGCGATCCAGTACGGCTTCACCTCGGTCATGATGGACGGGTCGCTGAAGGAAGACGGCAAGACGCCGGCCGACTACGCCTACAATTCCGGCATCACCAAGCGCGTCGTCGACATGGCGCATTGGGGCGGCGTGTCCGTCGAAGGCGAGATCGGCGTGCTCGGCTCGCTGGAGAGCGGCGGCGGCGAGCAGGAAGACGGCCACGGCGTCGAAGGCGCGATCAGCCACGACCAGCTTTTGACCGATCCGGAACAGGCGGTGGAATTCGTCAAGGACACCCATGTCGATGCGCTGGCGGTTGCCATGGGCACCAGCCATGGCGCCTACAAATTCTCGCGCAAGCCGGACGGCGCGGTGCTGGCCATGAACGTCATCGAGGAGATCCACCGCCGCCTGCCGAACATGCATCTGGTCATGCACGGCTCGTCCTCGGTGCCCGAGGACCTGCAGGAGATCATCAACAAATATGGCGGCCAGATGAAGCCGACCTGGGGCGTGCCGGTCGAGGAAATCCAGCGCGGCATCAAGCACGGCGTGCGCAAGATCAACATCGACACCGACAACCGCATGGCGCTGACCGGCGCGATCCGCAAGGTGCTGACCGAGAACCCGAGCGAGTTCGATCCGCGCAAATATTTGACACCGGCCATGGCCGCCATGCGCAAGCTCTGCAAGGAGCGCTTCGAACAGTTCGGCACCGCCGGCAACGCGCAGAAGATCAAGCCGCTGCCGGTCGCCGAAATGGCCAAGCGCTATAAGTCGGGCAGCCTCGACCCGAAGTTCGGCTGAGCTCCAGCCATTTATCCCAGAGCTGCCAGAAGCATCCTGGCAGCTCTGGCGACGGCTGTTTTACTCCGGAGTCTCGGCCTCGGCACGAACCAGCTTGATATCGGCGCCAGCCGCCCATGCGCCGATATCTTCCCGACGCAATGCCGCCGCCATCATGTCTGGAAACAAATCCGGCGTGCAGGCGAAGACCGGAATACCGAGGGCGGCCACCGAGCCTGCCATCTTCGGGTCATAACCCGGCCTGCCCTGGTCGGTCAGCGCCAGAAGCACCACGACGTTGACGCCGGAGCGAACGAGTGCAGCAAGCCGCTGCAGCAATTCCTGCCCGTTGCCGCCCTCATAAAGGTCGGTGATCAGCACCATATGCGACTTGGTCGGCCGTTCGATGCGGTCCGCGCAATAGGCCACGGCCTGGTTGATGTCGGTGCCGCCGCCCAGCTGCACGCCGAACAGGACTTCGACAGGATCGCTAAGCTCCTCGGTCAGATCGACGATCGCCGTGTCGAAGCAGACAAGCTTGGTCCGCACGACCGGCAGGGAAGCCATCACCGCGGCGAAGATGGAGGCGTAGATCACCGAGCTTGCCATCGAGCCCGACTGGTCGACGCACAGCACCACCTCATCCAGGTCGACCAGCCTTCGCTGTTTGCGCATGAAGCCGACCAGCTTCTCCGGCACGATGGTTTTGTGCTCGGGCTGGTAATGGCGAAGGTTGGCTGAGATCGTACGCGGCCAGTCGATGTCGCGCTGGCGTGGGCGGTTGGTGCGCTGCGACCGGTCGACCGCGCCGCGGATCGCCTCGGCTGTCTTCTGCTCCAGCCGCTGCATCAGCTTGGCGACGATATCGGCGATGATCGTGCGCGCAATGTCCTTGGTCTTGGCCGGCATGACCGAGCGCAGCGAAATCAGGTCGGCGACGAGATTGACGTCGGCCTCGATCGCCTTAAGGAATTCCGGCTCCATCAGCATCTGCTTCAGGTTGAGCCGTTCGAAGGCATCCTTCTGGACGATCTGGACGACCTGTGCGGGAAAGAACGATCTGATATCGCCCATCCACTGTGCCACCCTTGGCGCCGAGCGGCCGAGGCCGCCGCGCCGCTTGCGCGGATCGGCGGCCGCATCGCCGGCACCATCGCCGTAAAGCGCATCGAGCGCCGCCGAAAGCCGCTTGTCGGTGTCGGACAGCGCTGACGAGGTTTCCTCATCGGCACCGATCGCCAGGCGCCAGCGGCGCTCCCGTCCGTCGCCGGCCTGGATTGGTTCGCTCATTTCGGCCTCGTCATCCATTGCCGCTCCCTCCCGTCAGCAAGGGTCCGAGCCGTTCAAGATGGCGGCGCCACGCTTCGCCGCCATCCGGAGTCGGCGTCAGTCCGGCAGGCAGGCGTGCGGCGCGGCCGAGCACCGCTTCGATCAACCGCCGCCGCTCCATCGAGTCCAGATGCGAAAAGACCCGGCGCAGCAACGGCAGATGCGCAATGAAGGCGTCTTCGTCGAGGGATGCGAGCCAGGCATCCACCGCACCGCGCAGGCCCTCGTCGTAGATCAGCCGTTGGCCGGCAGTGCTGAAGAAACCCTCGAAG
>NZ_RZPQ01000317.1:0-6342 GCF_003999135.1 Mesorhizobium sp. M7A.F.Ca.CA.004.06.1.1
CGCGCATGCTCATCGTCGGCGTTGGTGCCGTGCCGAATTTAGAACTGGCGCAGGCGGCCGGCCTCAGCATCGCCAACGGCATTCGCGTCGATCATCAGATGCGCACGTCGATGCCGGAGATTCTCGCCATTGGCGATGCTGCCTCCTACCGGCACTGGTTCACCGGCGGCGACGTGCGGCTGGAATCGGTGCAGAATGCCACCGACCAGGCGCGGCTTGCCGCGCGCACGATATCGGGCCATGCCGACGCCTATTCGGCGGTGCCATGGTTCTGGTCCGACATCGGCGACATCAAATTGCAGATGGTCGGCCTGACCGCCGGCGGCGACAGCCATGTCGTGCTGGGCGACCTGCCCGACAACAAGTTCTCGATCTACCACTATGCCGGCGACCGGCTGCTCGGTATCGAATCGGTCAACCGTCCCGGCGACCACATGCTTGGCCGCAAGATGCTCGGCGCCGGCTTCTCGCCGACGCCGCAGCTGGTTGCTGAGGGACCTGACGGTCTGAAGGCGGCGCTGGCCGCATTCCAGCAGGATGAGCCTGCAAGGGCTGCGGGCTAGCCCCCCGCTTACCCTCCCCCTTGTGGGGAGGGTCGCTGCGAAGCAGCGGGGTGGGGGTGGGCGCCAAGCCCCCACCCGGACCTTCGGCCCGACCTCCCCACAAGGGGGAGGTAGAAGTTCAGGCGGCGCAGACTTCGCGGATCGAGCTTTCCAGGATGTCGAGTGCTTCGTTCATGACCTCGTCCTGGATGGTGATCGGCGCCAGGAAGCGGATGACGTTGCCGTAGACACCGCAGGTCAGCAGGATCAGGCCCTTGTCGAGCGCCTTCAACCGGATCGCATTGGCGATCTCGGCCGACGGCAGGCCCTTCTTGACGTCGTTGAACTCGACCGCATTCATGAAGCCGAGGCCTCTGATGTCGACGATCTCGGGCACGTCGTCACGGATCGACTGCAGCCGCTGCTTCAGCCTTGCGCCCAGCGTGTTGGCGCGGTCGCACAGGTTTTCGTCCTCGATCACGTCGAGCACGGCGTGCGCGGCGGCAACACCGATCGGGCTGCCGCCATAGGTGCCGCCGAGCCCGCCGGGGCCGGGCGCATCCATGATTTCGGCGCGGCCGGTGACCGCGGCCAAGGGAAAACCGCCGGCCAGGCTCTTGGCCATGGTGGTGATGTCGGCGGCCACCTCATGGTGATCCATCGCAAACATCTTGCCGGTGCGGGCAAAGCCGGTCTGCACTTCGTCGGCGATCAGCAGCATGCCGTGCTGGTCGCAAAGCTTGCGCAGCGCAACCAGGAAATCACGCGGCGCGTCGTAGAAACCGCCTTCGCCCTGAACCGGCTCGATGATGATGGCTGCGACGCGGGCCGGATCGACATCGGCCTTGAACAGCCGGTCGAGCGCGGCCAGCGAGTCGGCGACCGAGACACCGTGCAGCGGCACCGGGAACGGCGCATGATAGACGTCGCCCGGCATGGCGCCGAAGCCGACCTTGTAGGGCACGACCTTGCCGGTAAGCGCCATGCCCATGAAGGTGCGGCCATGGAAGCCGCCGGCGAAGGCGATGACCGCCTGACGGCCGGTGGCATTGCGGGCGATCTTGATGGCGTTCTCTACCGCCTCGGCCCCGGTGGTGACGAAGATCGTCTTCTTCTCGAACTTGCCAGGCAGCATGCCGTTCAGCCGTTCGGCCAGGCGCACATAGCTCTCATAGGGCACCACCTGGTGGCAGGTGTGGGTGAAGCGGTCGAGCTGTGCCTTGACCGCCTCGATCACCCTGGGATGGCGATGCCCGGTGTTGACCACGGCGATGCCCGACGAGAAATCGATATAGCGACGTCCCTCGACATCCCAGATTTCCGAATTTTCAGCCCGGTCGGCATAGATCTGCGTGGTCATGCCGACGCCGCGGGAAATCGATTGGTTCTTGCGTTCGGAAATGGCTGAATTCTTCATCGTATCCTCACCGGGCCGGCGCCCGTCCTGTTTGATGCCGTTGAGACGTCTTCTGACCTTATTTCACGTTTTCCTCAAGTCGGCACCACCGGCAGGCGATTGGGCCTGCGACAGGTGGATCCCGGCGCTTAACCAGTTGCCCGATACACGTACGACACCGGTTTCCTTTTCCCGGGGATCGACTATCCTCCAGATATCCGCGAGGTCTCGCGATCCGCGCTAGCCGCCCACGGGGCTGGGGGAGTCCATGAGCAGGAACGCGACATCGTCCGTCTCGCGGCCGTCGGTCAAAACCCCCTGCCTGTTTTCTTGTCCGATCGCCTCGGTGCTTTTCGCTTGCACGGCGGCTCTTCTGCTAACCGGCTGCCAGAAGCAGGAGGCGGCGGACAAGAAATTGCCGGTCATGGTGCGCACCGAAACGGTGGCGATGGCCGACTATGCGCCAAGGACCTCACTGACCGGGGTGATCGCGGCGCGTACGCTGAACAATCTGTCGTTCCGGGTCGGCGGTCGCGTCGCCGAACGGTTTGTCGATGTCGGCCAGCATGTCGATCAAGGCACGGTGCTCGCCCGGATCGATCCGCAGGAGCAGGAATCCGATTTGCGCTCGGCGCAGGCCGATCTCGACGCGGCGCAGGCGCAATTGACCCAGTCCGCCGCCGCCTTCGAACGGCAGAAGACGCTGCTCGCCCAGGGTTTTACCACCAGGCGCGATTATGACGCCGCGGACCAGGCCCTGAAGGTGGCACAAGGCAGCGTCGAAGCCGCGCAGAGCGCTTTCTCCAACGCCCAGCAAAACCTGTCCTTCACCGAGCTCAAGGCCGGTGCCGCCGGCGTGATCACCGCCCGCCAAGTCGAAACCGGCCAAGTGGTGCAAGCCGCGCAAACCGTCTTCACCGTCGCCGAGGACGGTGACCGCGACGCCGTGTTCAACGTGCAGGAGACGCTGATCGCCAAGGCACCGGCATCGCCTGCGGTGACGATCACGCTGTTGTCCGATCCGCAGGTCAGGGCGACGGGCAAGGTCCGCGAAATCTCGCCTGCGGTCGACCCGGCTTCGGGCTCGATCCGGGTCAAAATCGCCATTCCCGACACGCCCGCCGGCATGCCGCTTGGGGCAGCCGTCATCGGCACGGTAAGCGCCAAGCCGGCGAAGGCGATCCTGCTGCCTTGGCAGGCGCTGACGTCCAGCGGCGGCAAGCCGGCGGTCTGGATCGTCGATCCCTCGACCAAGGCAGTGACGATGGCGCCAGTCGAAGTGCTGGCGTTCAATTCGGGCACGGTCGTGATCGCCAAGGGGCTGGACGCGGGCCAGAGCGTCGTCACCGCTGGAGGACAGCTGCTCAGCCCTGGACAGACGATCGAGATATCGGGAGCGGGCCAATGAGCCGGACGCCACGCATCCTGCTCGGCGTGCTCATGCTCGGCGCGCTGGCATCCTGCTCCAAGTCGGAGGAAAAGCCGCCCGAGATCGTCCGACCGGTGCTGTCGATGGTGATCGAGCCGCGCACCACGCAAATCTTCGGTTTTGCCGGATCCGTCGAACCGCAGGTCAGCGCCGACCTGGCCTTCCGCCTGCTTGGCCGGGTCGTCTCGCGCGACGTCCAGGTCGGCGACATCGTCAGCAAGGGCACGACGATAGCGGCACTGGATCCGACCGCACTGGAGTTGGGCCTCCAGGCGGCCAAGGCGGAACTGTCCAATGCCGAGGCGCAGCTCGCCAACGCCGCCGCCAGCGAGGAACGGCAGCGCCAGTTGCTCGCCTCGGCCAACGCCACGCAAGCTGTCTTCGATGCCGCGCAGCAGGCGCGCAAAGCCGCGGAGGCAGGTGTCGAGCGGGCCAAGGCTTCGCTTGCCAAATCGCAGGAACAGCTCGGCTATGCCAGGCTGTTCTCTGATTTCGACGGTGTCGTCACCGCGGTCGGCGCCGAAGTTGGCCAGACGGTCTCGCCCGGCCAGACCGTCGTCACCGTGGCGCGTTCGGACCTGCGCGAGGCGGTGGTCGACATTCCCGATCAATTGACCGGTGATCTTGAGGCCGGCACGCCCTTCCAGGTGATCCTGCAGTCGCTGCCTACGATCCAGACCGGGGCCAAGCTGCGCGAGATCGCACCGCAATCCGAGGGCTCGACCCGCACGCGGCGCGTCAAGCTGACGCTCACGGATCCGCCACAGGCCTTCCGGCTCGGCTCGACGGTGACGGCGACCCGCGTGACCAAGGTGGCACCGACGATCGAATTGCCCATGTCGGCGCTGTTCGAAAAGAACGGTTCCGCGAAAGTATGGATCGTCGACCCGCAGACATCCAGCGTGAACGCACACGACATAAAGGTCGCGTCGAAGAATGGCGGCACCTTCACGGTGGCCGAGGGGCTGGAGGCCGGCATGCGTGTTGTCACGGCGGGCGTCCACAGCCTGAGCGAAGGCCAGAAGGTGACAGTGCCCGAGGGAGGGGCCTCATGAAAGGCTTCAATCTCTCCGACTGGGCGCTCAACCACCGCTCCATGGTCTGGTATTTCATGCTTGTCTTCGTCGTGGCTGGCGTGTTCTCCTACCTCAATCTCGGCCGTGAAGAAGACCCCAATTTCACCATCAAGACGATGATCATCCAGGCCAACTGGCCGGGCGCCTCGGTCAGGGAAACCGTGCAGCAGGTGACCGACCGTATCGAGAAGAAACTCGAGGAACTCGACAGCCTCGACTACACCAAGTCCGTCACCACGGCCGGCCAGACCGTCATCTTCGTCAACCTGAAGGACACCACCAAAGCACGCGATGTCGTGCCGAACTGGATTCAGGTGCGCAACATGGTCAACGACATCGCGGCGCAGTTTCCGCAGGGGGTGCAGGGACCCTTCTTCAACGACAGCTTCGGCGACGTCTATGGCAACATCTACGCCTTCACATCGGACGGGCTGACGCCGCGCCAGTTGCGCGACTATGTCGAGGACGCCAGAACAAAAATCCTGACCGTGCCCAACGCCGGCAAGGTCGACCTCGTCGGCGCCCAGGACGAGGCGATCTATCTCGAATTCTCGACCCGCCAGATCGCCGCCCTCGGCCTCAACCAGCAAGCGATCGTGGCGAGCCTGCAGGCGCAGAACGCGATCACGCCGTCCGGCGTCATCCAGTCCGGGCCGGAGCGCATCAGCGTGCGGGTCGGCGGGCAGTTCACCTCCGAGGACAGCCTGCGCGCCATCAATCTGCGGGTCGATGACCGTTTCTTCCGCCTCAGCGACGTGGCGACGATCACGCGCGGCTATGTCGATCCGCCTACGGCGCTATTCCGCTTCAACGGCCAGGACGCCATCGGGCTCGCCATCGGCATGAAACCCAACGCCAACCTGCTCGAGTTCGGCGAGGCGCTGCACAAGGAGATGGACAAGGTGCTGGCCGACCTGCCGGTCGGTGTCGGCGTGCATCTGGTGGCCGACCAGCCGGTCATCGTCGAGGAGGCCGTCTCGGGCTTTACGCGCGCGCTGTTCGAGGCGGTCGCCATCGTGCTCGCCGTGTCGTTCATCAGCCTCGGCATGCGCGCCGGCTTCGTCGTGGCGCTGTCGATCCCGCTGGTGCTGGCCATCACCTTCACGGTCATGGCCTATCTCGGCATTTCGCTGCAGCGTATTTCCCTGGGGGCGCTGATCATCTCGCTCGGGCTTCTGGTCGACGACGCGATGATCGCGGTCGAGATGATGGTGGCGCGGCTGGAGGTCGGCGACAATCTGCGCAAGGCGGCGACCTATGTCTACACATCGACCGCCTTTCCGATGCTGACCGGTACGCTGGTGACGGTCGCCGGCTTCATCCCGATCGGCCTCAACAACAGCGCCGCCGGCGAATATACCTTCACCCTGTTCGTGGTCATCGCCGTTTCGCTGCTGGTGTCATGGGTCGTGGCGGTGCTGTTTGCGCCACTGCTCGGCGTCACCATCCTGCCGGCGACGATGAAAACCAAGCATCACGACCAGCCTGGCCGCTTCACCTCGCTTTTCCGGCGCGTGCTTGTCGGCTCGGTGCGCCATCACTGGCTGACCATCATCGTCACAGTGCTTTTGTTTGCCGGCTCGATCGCCGGCTTCGGGCTGGTGCAGCAGCAGTTCTTTCCGCCATCGGACCGGCCGGAGCTGATCGTCGACTGGAACCTGCCGCAGAATGCCTCGATCGCCGATACGCGCGACCAGATGGAGCGGTTCGAGCAGCGGGCGCTGGTCGGCAATCCCGACATCGACCATTTTTCGTCCTATATCGGCCAGGGCGCGGTGCGTTTCGTGCTCGCCTATGACGTGCAGCCGGCCAACCCCTATTTCGGCCAGACCGTCATCGTCACCAAAAGCATCGCGGCCCGCAACCGGGTCAAGCCGGCGCTTGAAAAACTGCTGCGCG
>NZ_RZPQ01000318.1:0-6293 GCF_003999135.1 Mesorhizobium sp. M7A.F.Ca.CA.004.06.1.1
GCTCGGACACGATGCAGCGGCCGCCGCCCTTGCGCAAGACGGAGGTGTAGAGCGTCGGCGCGTGGGCGTCGGTGGCATAGCGCACCGCATGCAGCGCCTGTCCATCCGAGAAGGCGGCGGTGAGCTTCAGCGCTGGTTCGAGGCCGGCGCGGCGCGAGGCTTCGAGCACGCGGCTAGTGGCGCGGGACACCGCGCCTTGCGGATCGCCGGCCAACCCTTCGTCGATCATCAGCAGGAAAAAGAGTTCGGAATCGGTGGTGCCTTCGCGCTGGTCGAAGACGGCGTCTGACAGCGAATTCTCCAGCGCGCGGCGGATCTTCTCGAAGCCGCCGATCTGGCCGTTGTGCATGAACGACCAGGCGCCGGAGATGAACGGATGGCAATTCATGCGGCTGGTGGCGCCGCCGGTGGACGCCCGTACATGGGCGAGGAACAGGCCGGATTTGATCTGCCGGCACAGGCTTTTCAGATTGGGATCGGACCAGGCCGGCAGGATATCGCGATAGAGACCCGGCTCCGGGCGGTCGCCATACCAGGCAAGGCCGAAGCCGTCGCCATTGGTCGGCGATTTCGCTTCCTGGGCGCAATGGCTCTGGGCGATCAGCGAGTGACAGGGCGCCGTGAGGATGTCTTCGAGAAAGACCGCTTCACCGAGATAGGCCGCCCACCGGCACATCGCTTCTGTCGTCCTCTAGGCGCGATCCATAAGAGCCGCAGGCTCCTTGATCGCGTGTGTGCCTCTGTTGTGCGTCCGCTCATAAAGCTCGCGAACGATTCGGCTGGCGGTAGTTTCAAACAGAAACGGCAAGAAAGCGTGAACGAGCGCGGCGCCCGCCGCCATCAACAGGCGCGACGAAAACCAGGCGGCAAAACCCATGTGGCTGAAATAGGTTTCGCCGACCTTGGCCGGATGAGAGGTGAAAATCTTGGCGACCGACATGCTGGTTCCCCTTCAGCGCTTCAAGTTCCTGATATGAGTATCCTGACACGCTTCGCCGGTTCATCGGTCTCAAAATGTCCTTGTATTTCGGTGATCCTTGGGACAAAAATCCCACATGACGCTGGAAATTGACGAAATCGACCGGAAATTGCTCACTGAGCTGCAACGCGACGGCACGCTGTCGGTCGACCAGCTGTCGGAACGGGTGGCGCTGTCGCGCAATGCCTGCTGGCGCCGAGTGAGGCGGCTGGAAGAGGCTGGTGTCATCACCGGCAGGGTGGCACTGGTCGATGCCGAAAAGCTCGGGCTTGGCCTTTCCGTCTTCATCCTGATCCGCACGTCCAACCACGATCCGGAGTGGCTGCAGAAGTTCCGGGCGGCGGTGACCGGCTTTCCCGAGATCACCGGCGTCTACCGCATGTCCGGCGACCTCGATTATGTCTTGCGCGCCCGCGTCGCCGACGTGAAGGCCTATGACCGGCTCTACCAGCGGCTGATCGCCAAGGTGGCTCTGTCGGATGTGTCCGCTTCCTTCGTGATGGAGGAAATCAAGGAAACGACCGTCGTTCCGATGGAACTGCGGTAGTAGCGCTACGTTCGCGTTTGGCCGAAGCCTCCCCAACTTCGTCATACCAGGGCGGAGCAGCCGCGAAGCGGCGTCGCGGAGACCCTGGTATCCATGCCGTGACCTACCCAAGAGTGCAACGGCGCAGAACTCTGCACCGTCGTGACCCGTTGGAGTCGCGGCATGGATCCTCGGGTCTGCGCCGCGTCGCTACGCTCCTTGCTCGCCCGTGGATGACGAAGCATGGACGTTTTCGCCAATCACCAAGCATGCAATCCTTCAGCGCAACAAATCCATCAAAACTCCTGTGCCCGAAACCAGGTCACAGTGCCGCCCAAAAGAAAGCCGTTGATAGAATTACAGTCGAGTTGACCGAATCGCCGTTCGCGCCGATAGGATCGATTTTATGCGCGCAGCCCTTCAAACTCCCTCCGTCATCGGTCCGACCGTCGGCTTCGTCAGGTTGCCGCATGCTGAAGGACTTCCCCTTCCCGCCTATGAAAGCACTGGTGCCGCCGGCATGGATCTGCGCGCCGCGGTGCCGGACGACCGGCCGCTGCTGATCCTTCCGGGAAAGCGCGCTCTGGTGCCGACCGGGCTGATCCTGGAAATTCCGGAAGGCATGGAGGGCCAGGTGCGGCCGCGCTCCGGACTTGCTTTCAAGCACGGCCTGACCGTCCTCAACACGCCCGGCACCATCGACAGCGATTATCGCGGCGAGGTGAAGGTGCTGCTGATCAATCTCGGCGACGAGGACTTTGCCGTGACGCGCGGCATGCGCATCGCCCAGATCATCTTCGCTGCGGTGGCCCAGGCGACCGTGGAAGAGCGCAGTCTGGCCGGTGGTACGGCGCGTGGCGCGGGCGGGTTCGGATCGACCGGCACCGCCTGATGTCTGAACTGCCTAAGCTTGTCATCTTCGACTGCGACGGGATTCTGGTCGATACAGAGAATTTGGCCAATCGGCGTCTCGCCGAATGGCTGACCGCTGCCGGCTATCCGACAAGCTTCGAATATTGCCGCAAGAATTTCTCCGGCCGCAGCATGGCGTCGGTGCAGAAAGAGATCGAAGAAGAGACCAGCGTCAGGCTCGGCGCCGGTTTCGTCGATCGCTGGAACGCCGGCCTGCCGGACCTGTTTGCCCACGGCGTCGAAGCGATCCCCTACGTCCGCGAGTTCGTCGAAGCCGTGCGTTCAGCCGGTATCGCCTATTGCGTCGCCACCTCGGCCCGGGTGTCGAAGATGCACATCACGCTTGGCCAGACCGGGCTGCTGCCGCTGTTCGAACACGCGATGTTTTCCTCGACCATGGTCAGCCGTGGCAAGCCGTTCCCGGACCTGTTCCTGCATGCGGCCAAGACCATGGGCTTCGCGCCTGCCGACTGCATCGTCATCGAGGACAGCGTCGCCGGCACGCAGGCCGGGATCGCCGCCGGCATGCGGGTGTTTTCCTACCATGCCGATCCCTATTCCGACCGCGCCGGCCTGATCCAGGCCGGCGGCATCCTGTTCGACGACATGCGCGAGCTGGCCGGGCTGGTGCCGATCCACTGACCTGATCTTCAGCCTGCAGCTGTACGCCTCGATTGTCCGTGCTAGCTTGGCACCGCCAACTCGAGGCCACGCATGAACCCCAGCCTGCTCCGCCTCATCCTCGCCTTGATGCTGGCGCCGTTTCTATGGACCGCGGCCGGCGCGCAAGCCATCAGCTTTCCGGAGCTCGGCAGCGCTCTGCCCGGCCGCACGGATGTCACCTATCTCGACCTCGCGAGGATGGTCATTCCGGATCTCGCTGCGGACAAGGACGGCTTCTATAGGGGTGGGTTGCCGATCGAGATGCGTCATATCGAGGGACCGGACGGCGGCGGTTCGCCGCCCGAGACTTCGGGCTTTTCCAATGCCGCGGTGCTCGCCATCAAGGCCGGCGGCAAGGATCGGCTGACCATGCTGTTCGACCTTGGCGATTCTCCCGACAGCGCCGAAGGCTATGCTGTGCTGGCGCTCTACGACATCACGGCCAAGCCGAAGCTGCTCGACGCCGTCAATGTCGCGCTCGACCGCGGCACCTATTTCCGCGAACCGGGCAAGCTTTCCGTCGGCGCCAACGATGACGTCCTCATCACCATGAGCGCGCATTTCAATTCGAGCCAGAACTATGTGATCACGCCGCTGATCATGATCCGCGACGACAAGTTCGAACCGATCGACATGATCTATACGTTCGATGAAAACCTGTGCGCCTACAGCCGCAAGCAGGATGTAGCTTTTCAGGGCATTGCCGATGGTCAGCCTTATGCCGCCATCAAGGTGACCGTGACCGACTCTACTGTGCTGAACGGCGAAAGCTGCGACGACACTCCGCCCAGACCAGAGTCCCACGAGATCTCCGTCACCTATCACTGGGACAAGAAGACATCGCGCTACACCAAGGATTCCGACGCGCTGGACAAATTGGCAGGAGAGAACGCCAATCGCTTCTGAACCAACCGCATTCGTTTGCCCGGTCAAATCGGGCAGGATAAAATCCGCTTAGCCACACCGCACATGATGGGGGAACTACCATGGACAAGGGCAAGATCTTTCGCGACCTGCATGCCTCGACCTTCGTCATGCCCAATCCCTGGGATATTGGCACGACGAAGCTGCTGGCCTCGTTCGGTTTCACGGCGCTGGCGACGACCAGCGCCGGCTTTGCTTTTTCACGCGGCCTGCCGGATGGCGCCGTGACCTTCGACCAGATGATCCACCATTGCCGCGAGGTGACGGCGGCGACCAGCCTGCCTGTCTCCGCCGACCTCGAGAAAGGCAAGGGCGACAGCGCCGAGCAGGCCGCCGAAACCATCTTCGCGGCGGAAGCGGCCGGTCTTGCCGGCTGCTCGATCGAGGACCACACCGGCGATCCGGACAAGCCGATCTATGATTTCGCGCACGCCGTCGAGCGCGTTGCGGCGGCGGCGGAGGCGGCGCGAGCGCTGAAGCGCGATTTCGTCTTCACGGCGCGGGCTGAGAATTTCCTGTGGGGCAAGTCCGACCTCGACGACACCATCAAGCGGCTGCAGGCGTTCGAGAAGGCCGGCGCCGACGTGCTCTATGCGCCCGGTATCGGCGACGTCGAGATGATCCGCACGCTCTGCTCGGCGGTCAGCAAGCCGGTCAATGTCATGGCAAAGCCTGGCTTCACCATCGCCGACCTCGCCATGGCCGGCGTCAAGCGCATCTCGCTCGGGCCGTGGCTGACCAATTTCGCCTATGGCATGCTGGAAACGGCGGCGCGCGAGATCCAGCAGGACGGCACCTTCGGCTTCACCCGCGCCGCCATGCCGTTCGGCAAATTGCAAGCCCTCTTCGGCAAGTCTTCAGCTTGAACGGGGCCCATCGCATGACGCTTACCGTCGTCGATATGCATACCGGCGGCGAGCCGCTCAGGATCGTCACCGGCGGCTATCCCAGTGTCCCCAAGGGCACGATCCTGGAAAAGCGCGCCTATGTGCGCGACCATCTCGATCATCTCAGGAAGATCCTGATGTTCGAGCCGCGCGGCCATTACGACATGTATGGCGCCTTGCTGGTCGAACCCGACCTGCCCGGCGCCGACCTCGCCGTGCTGTTCATGCACAATGAGGGCTATTCGACGATGTGCGGCCACGCCATCGTCGCGCTCGGCCGCTACGCCGTAGATGAAGGATTGGTGGCGAAACAGGAACCAATCACGACAGTCAATATCGAGGCGCCGTGTGGGCTGGTCGTCGCCTCGGTCGAGGTCAGGGACGGCAAGGCCGGTGCGGTGTCGTTCGAAAGCGTGCCGGCGTTCCTGTTCGCCGGCGGGCAGACGATAGAGCTGGCGGGCCACGGCACGATCGGCTTCGACGTCGCCTATGGCGGCGCTTTCTACGCGCTGGCCGATTGTCACCAATTCGGGCTCGAATTCGCCAAAAGCCGGGTGCGCGATTTCGTCGATGCGGCAACGGCGCTGACGGACAGGCTCAAGGCCGAATTTCCGCTGTCGCATCCCGACCATGCCGACCTTGCCTTCCTCTACGGCACCATCCTGACCGATGGCCGCGATGCTTTTTCCGATGAGGTGACCAAGAACATCTGCGTCTTCGCCGAGGCGGAGGTCGACCGCTCGCCGACCGGTTCCGGCGTCACCGCGAGGCTGGCAGCCATGCATGCCAAGGGCGAGATCGCGATCGGACAGACGCGCACATTCGAAAGCATTGCCGGCTCGCGTTTTTCGGGAGCCGTGGTGCGGACTGCGAAGGCTGGCCCGCACGGGGCGATCATCGCCCGCGTCGGCGGCCGCGCCTATTATAGTGGCAGGACGGAGTTTATCGTCGAAGCGGACGACGAGCTCGGACGCGGATTCCTGTTGCGCTGAAGAAAATGCTCAGCGGCGCGAGGAGCGAGCCACTTCCCGCACCGAGATCGCCTTGTGCAGATGCACCATCACGGCGGCGGCGAAGAGCGGCGTCAGCAGGTTGAGCAACGGCACGGCGAGGAAAGCCGCGATGAGCAGCCCGGCGAGAAACACCGTGCCGGCATAGTGCCTGCGCAAGGCCCTGGCCTCTTCTTCCCCGCGAAAGCGCATGGCAGCGAATTCGAAGAACTCGCGCCCGAGCAGATAGCCGTTGACGATAAAGAAGGCGGCTATGTTGACGCCCGGCACCAGCAGAAGCAGCAGGGCGACGATGTTGCCGAGAATGACGACGCCGAGGAATCGCGCCGACAGCACCAGCGAGCGCAGCGCCGGCATGACGCGACCGGTCGGATCGCCGGGATAGTCGGTGC
>NZ_RZPQ01000319.1:0-6293 GCF_003999135.1 Mesorhizobium sp. M7A.F.Ca.CA.004.06.1.1
CGGCGGGAAACAGCTGCCTGCTCAGCGGCGCCAACACATATGTCGGGTCGACTACCGTCACCAGCGGAACCCTGCGGGCCGGCAGCGCCGTTCATGACCAGATTGCCGTTGCCGGAAATCGCGCCCGAAAAGGTGTTGCCGCCGGCGAAGCTGCCGCCAAGCGTGAAGGTGTCGCCCGGATTGGCTGGATTGAACGAGGCCGCGCCGCTCAGCGCCAGCGAGCCGGTGCCATCATTGAGGATCGCGCTGGCGCCGTTGAGCGACAGTATGCGGTCGGTGCTGGCCCCCGCGCCGGTATAGGACAATACGCCGGTGTTGAGGTTGATGATTGAGCCTGAACCCAGCGAGCTGGCGGCCCCCTGGTTCGCCAGTGAACTGGCCTTCACGGTAACGGTCTGGATCGTGACGGCACCACCAAAGGTGTTGGCTCCACCCAATGTGATAGTGCGGTTTGTCCCGCCGCCCATGAATATGAAGGGCCGGGTTGCAAGGTTGCTGCTGATGACGCCCAGCACTCCAAGGTCCGCCGTCTGCGCGTTCAGAATGACAGATGCTGCAAACCCGCCGCCCGCTGTCATGTCTCCGGTTACGGTCAGCGTGCCGGTTCCCTGATTTGTCAGGGCGGAGGAGCCGGTGCTAGGCGCCATGTTCCAGCTGCGGTTCGAAGTATCGCCGCTGCCGGTATAGACGGCGGAGGCATTGCGGACGAAGACCGTTCCGTTGGCCACCGTGGTTGCCGCGCCGAGCGCGCTTGCCTCGCCCAGGTTGCCGATCGATGTGAAGTACAGGTTGAAGCTGTCGGTAGCGACCGCCCCGGTGAAATCATTGGTATCATCGCTCAGCACCGTCTGTGCGACCAGGGAAAAGCCGCCGGCGCCGGTGATGTGCGCAGAGCCGACACCTCCTCCAATGGCGGCGGTGCCGGAGAGCAGCGTAACAACGCGGCTAGCGGCGAGCGCGCCAGTGCTTTGCAAAATCGTGCCCGCCGACAAGGTGATGCCATTGCTGGCGGCGCCGAGCGCCGAATCGCCACTGACGTTCAACCTACCCGCGGTCACATTGATACCGCCGCCGAAGGTATTGGCGCCGGTGAGGGTCAGGGTACCCGCTCCCGCCTTGGTCAGTCCCGCAGTGCCGGCCAGAATCGAACTGATGGTTGCGACACCGTTGGTGGTGATCGTCGGGGTGGCACCGGCGAGTGTCAGCGTGCTGCCCGTGACCGTATAGGTCGTGTTGGTGTTGATGGTCAGGCTGTTCGCGGTGATCGGCGCGCCCAGCGTCACTGTGGCGATTGTTCCGCTGGCGCCGCCGAAGATGGCATTGTCGAGAGCGGCGTTGCTCCACGGCGTATAAGGACCACTGACGCCGTCGCTGTTGGGACTCCACCGATTGGAGCTCACGTCCCAGGTCCCAGTGCCGCCAGTTCCGGCCGCCGTGCCGTTGGGATCCCAGTTTCTGTCGGCGGTGGCGGCCGGCCCCGTGGCCAGCGTCATCAGCAGGACCGCTGGCAGGAGCGGGGCGGCCAACGCCCGCGCCGCCGCGGAGGCCGGCTGCGCCATATGAGCGGCGTAGCTCGCCGCTTCGCCCTTCCACTTGGTCATCCGGCCACCGCGCAGTAGCTGGGAGAAGATAGGCCTATCTGCTTGCCTCGCCGCCCGTCCCTTGGGACCCGGTAGCGCTTGAGAGGATGCGCGCCTAGGATGAAGGTGGCCGGCTTTCAGCCTCGGGTCGCCGGCACTGTCGCCGCCGTCCTTCTGGTCATGGATGGTCCCGCCGCAGGCCAACCCAGCCATGTATCCCCCTACATTAGAAAGTCTTAATGCAATGCATCCCAAGGAATCAGGACACTGGCGCCAACATGGGCATGGAAACATCCGGACGTATTTCAAAAAGGTACGACGTTTGACAAAAACGTCCGACGCGCTTTGTTTTGATTAGACACTTCTACCGGAGTGTTACTGGAATATCACAACTCATTATTTCGTAACGCTAATATTGCCTTAACTGATGCCCGAAATCGCACGCTAGATTGAGGATCGAAAGCGGGTCGGGGTCGCGCCCCGGAACTTCCTCATCGCAGCTGTCAAATGACTCTGGCTTGAAAACCCGCTTAGATAGGCAACCTCCGCAATGGTCATGTCTCGGTTCGATAACAGACGCGTGGCGTGGTCGAGCCGGAGGTCCAAAAGGTAGCGATGCGGCGTCATCCCAAAGCTTCGGCTAAACGCTTGGGTGAAATGCTTCGGTGAAAGCTTTGCAAGTGCGGCTAGCTCGCCGACAGATATCTTGCGGGCGAGGTTGATTCGCAGGAACTCCTGCAGTTTCTGCGCGGACTGCCTGGAAAGACCGCCCTTGAACTGCTCCGGCCCGCTGGTTCGTATGGCATATGCGTGAAGCACGTGAATGCCCAGGATCGCGATCAGCTGCTCGACGTGGAAGCGGTTTGCGCCCTCCTTCTTCGTGAGCTCCGTCTTGAGCAGTTGGGCGACACGCAACGCATTGTCGTCCCGTGTGCCCAGGGGCGGAGGCGTCAGCTCCGTTTCCACTGGGCCAAATTGCTGCCTGGCCAGTTCTTTGAGACTGTCGTCCGGGTAGACGATAGTGGCGCTCTCCCGCGCCTGTGATAGACGCAGCCGCGCTTCAAGATGTGCCGGCTTGACAATGATGCTTCCTGCCGGCGCGTCATAGCGCTCGGCCTTGCCCCCTCCAAGTGTGGCACACACGGGTGCGGCCTCGAGACCGACAAAGACAACGTGTTCACTCGCCTCGAAGGTGTGCAGCCCGGGTGGCATGAGGGAATAGGTCGCCCTGCCCCGCTGTGTCGCAATCGTCCACTCACCGGTAATCGAAGAAACAGACTGCAAATCCTGATCGGATGAATTGAAGCCGTCATCAAGCTCGTGATCAGAAGAAATCATGTTAGTCCGTCGGTGTCATGGGCGGCAGGAAACACATTCACGGCATCTATTAGAATTCTCTAATTTATATAACACTCTTCCATGCAGCCTGGCTGAGCGTCTTTACCATTTGGGATGTAAACTGTTCCTCGAATGACCCGGTTCCCGGTCGTTCGATTTTGATTCCACTTAACGATGGTACAGCAGTTCTGTACCACACAAACGCAACGTTTGTGGACCAGAGTTAAGCGGCTCTGCCCAGCGAAGTGGCTGCATCCGACCGCGTCTTGGCTCAATCATCGCCTCTGCCGTCCATGCGATGCTGGGCGAGCGAACGATAGGTTTGCTACGGGCCTCGTCCGTGCAGTAGACGGCTGAAGGAGCGTCTCGCCGATCGCGCTTTTAAGTCGGCACATAGGCTCCGAGTGTCACTCAATTTGACCAAACCCAGCCGCGAAAAAATCCCATCGAAAGATTGCCGCGCACAGATGCCGACGCATATTGGTCGAGGTTTGAACCGCGGTTGGACGCGCGAGCCACAAAATATCCAACGATGGTGACGGACATTGCGTGACTCCGAACAGCGCCCAATCGAGAACCCACCAGAGCAGCAGCGCCTCCGGGGCTTTTGACTAAAGCGTGGAGGACCGGGAGAATGCGAGGTCGAAGCTGGATCCGGCAAATGCGGCTGGCCGAAGCCCAAATGCTCAGGGAACAGATCGTCCGACTGGAAACTGAGCTACTTACCCAGACAGGGGCTGCCAAGCCAAGAAGGCTTACCGAGCTCGGCTACCACATTCATTCCAGCAAATCGCGGCTTCAACGGCTGGAACGCTGCATCTCTGCCCTGCAATCGGCCGATCGGCGGCGAGTAGAACACAGGCCCCAGCAGGTCTAGTGTGTTCCTGCACTAGCTTTGGCCGTCGACATGGACGGCCGTTACCGCCAGGAAGCTCACATCGAACGTCCGCCACTGGATCGAGCTGCCCCTGAGAACTCGGAATGTGCGCTTTTTGAGCGGTACTGAGAGAGATCCTAGCGTCGGGGGTTGGGCGCCAAGCTGCCGTTCACACTTGGAAGTCATGCCGTCGCGCTATCGGGCGCAACGTGCCACTGGGGTCGATCCCTGCAAAGGCATGGAAAAGCCGAAACTAGTATCCCACTTTGTCCATGAGCACCCGCAATTTGGGCTGTGGAGTGACCCAGAAAGTTCGAAAAGCTTCCAGGAACCCCAGGCAAACTGGACTCGGGGCGCGTATGGACTGTCTCAGGGCACGGATTCTTCGGTCTCAGGCCTTCGTTTCGGACTTAGAACGCCTTCAATCACGGTATCGAGCTTGGGCGGGGCCGTGGCATTGGACTCTAAACCCATCCCATTTGCCGCCGTCTCTAGGCCGGGGTACGACGTCGGCGGAAAACCTCTTGCACGCCCGTAAGTGTCTGTCCTCTCTGGATCAGGAGCAATCAAGAACAGCCAACAGAAGGCAGCGCGACCATGCTTGAACCAGATCGTATCATCCGCCTGAAAACCGTTCTTTCCCGGACCGGTCTGTCCCGATCCACGATCTATCGCAAGATCGCCAAAGGCACCTTCCCACGCCAGATTCAGATCAGTATCCCCGGTGCAGGCTGGCATGAATCCGATATCAGTCGCTGGATCTCCAATCCCGTTTCGTGGCGTCCACAAGACCAGGGCGACAAGGCGTGATGAGGGTGATGCACACTGCGCGGAAAACTGGGCTTCATCGAGACGCAGCGGTCACGGCGGCGAGGCTATTGCTTGAGCCCAGTGGGCCATGTCCATTACAAGCGTCGCCGAGGCGAACGAACACGGCAAACCAGAAACGATGGTCGGCCTCACGCTCAACCAAGTCAACTTTGGGTCGAACCGCCCAGAACTGGCCGCTTATCTCCTTTCAGAGCCCGCGCCGAATCGGTGGCCGCCCCTCAGGCTGACAGAGCAAGCGTTCAGCGGAGCGGCCGTGACGCCGGCGATCGATCAGGCTTCCCTTGAGGCAGACAGCTTCCTCTCCGCCTATAAGAGCCGTCAGCTATCGATTACCCGATCGATCCGGCGATCGTCGCCGGATCGATATTTATGGTGTGGCGGGCGAGGTCATCCAACACCGATCGGATATGCGGCCAGGGGAAATCGTCTGGATGTTCCCAGTGCTCACCGTCACGCAGGATGACCTCGAGCTTGGCCAAAATGCCTTCGATGGACGTGGCCACTGTCTGCGGTAGATCCTCCAGAAGTGCGCTTTCGGCTGTTTCCGATTGCCGGATCAGTTCGTCTGTTCTCGAATAGCCGATCTCAGCATCAGCAGCGTCCCAGCGCGCCTGGTGTGCCGCGAAATCTGCAAGCGCCCTGCCCAATTCGACTTCATTTTCAGGAGAGTAGGCATCGTTCAGGCTCTCGATGGAATGGAGCGTCACGTTCGTACCATCGGCAAGTCGCACCTCGGCGCAGGGAAAGCCGACGGTCCTGGCGAGGTGTGTCTCCAACTGCTGCTGTTCGTGACACAGCGTCAGTGTCTCATCATGGATCTTTTGCCAGTCGCCACACAGACGAAGAGCAGGATCAGCCGCGCTGCTGCCGTCCGTCAGTTCGGCGGCTCGCGACTTTCCCTGGAAGGGCCACGCCGCCGCGGCCGTAGCCGTGCCCGCCAGCAAGCGCCGCCGGGTGACGAAAAACGAACTCATGCTACTGTCGGAATCAGCCATTATCCGAGCTCCTAACAGCTGGGGTTTTGGTGAGGCCGCATCGAGTGTTCGCGCACTCGGTGCGGCCGCTTTCTAAAAACGAAAGGATTGTCTGTTTTTAGAAAGCCATTGTCAACGTTTTCCGAAAAGGCTTGCGATTTTCGGGAGTTATCACCAGTTTGCGGCATGGATTCTTCCCAATGTCGCGCCGCACGAGCGCTGTTGAAATGGACGCAAGAGGATCTCGCCGCCCGCTCCGGCGCGAGTGCTGTTACCATTCGCAATTTCGAAAACGAGCGTTCTGTTCCTCAAACAGGAACGCGATATCTCCTCCAGAAAACGCTTGAGAATGCCGGCATCGAGTTCATTCCTGAAAATGGCGGTGGTGTCGGCGTGCGTTTGTCACGGCGTTCCGAAAGGACGTAGGATCGGTGAAACAGCTCCCGATAGGCAAGGCAAAGCGCGTCCATTAGCCGACAATCATTCGATTGCGGCCGCAGTCAGAGGGATCAACCGCGAAGACTTCGACGAGCGGCAGAAGGGTTTCGGGGTCGAACGGCGACTGCTCAGACCGGTTCATGCAACTGCCTTCGCTCGCAGAGGTTCGATGTGGCTCTTGCCTGCAATGATGCCGGCAAGCCGATCGGCCCAACGCTCCAAGGCATCCCGTTTCTCGCTCATATAGTCGTAGCG
>NZ_RZPQ01000031.1:0-18839 GCF_003999135.1 Mesorhizobium sp. M7A.F.Ca.CA.004.06.1.1
GGGTGCATGCGGCTTGGTCATATCATCGCGAATGCGTTCGCAGCGGGGTTGATCATCGTTCTCGTAGCAGGCGTTTTCCTACTCTTCGGGAAGCCGCTCTGGCCTGAACGACACGTCCGGATGGTAATCATCCCGCCCGCCCATCGAATGCCCACCTCCGCCGTCAACAATACGGGACCTGACCTGCCAACCAAATTTGATTTGAGCATCGTGCGGCCGAGGCCGCTTGCCAAAGAACGGTCATGAGTTCGGCGACATCATTGCCGATCAGAAACCAGGTCTGCATACGGATTGCCCGCCGACGGGCAGAGAACGCGATCATTGCGGGTATCTCGCTGGATCGGCTTGCCTCAATGGACAGGCTGTTGGAGGTTGATCCGTCGAATCGGCCAAACCCGCTTTCATTGGCTGCGCTCGGCGCCGGAAGCACCTGGTGCGTCGAACCTAGTCCGGGCTGACAGAACGAATCGCCTTCCTGCGCACGCTGGAGATCGATCCGAGATTGCAGATGCGGGTTGGCGCGAGTGTCGTGGCGGCAGAAGCCATTTGCGAAAAGTTGACCACCACAACGCGTGACTTGTCCCTTTTGCAGGTCAAAACCGCCGATGATGCGACGCGGGACAGGACGCTCTTTCATTATCGAACACCTTCGCCTTGAATTTGGGCCCATGCTGAGGAGTGCGAAATGGGTCGATCGAATGAAGAGGTACTGAAGCGTACAATCCGGAGACACCAATTGCGTGAAATGGTGCCCCTTGCAGACAGCACGATCTACGAAATGGAACAGCGGGGCGAATTTCCGCGACGCTTCGCGTTGACCGCCCGATGCGTGGTTTGGGACCTCGGCGAGGTTCAGGCATGGCTTTCGGCCCGCCGCTCGAAACCTATCCTCCGCGCACCAAATCCCGACGTGAAACAACGCCGAGCCCGTCCTGTCAAAGGCCTGGATCACGCGGCAAGAACGGCATAGCGCGATCTGGATGGTTAGCGCCGATACTAAGACTGAAACAGGAGGCTTGTTCAACTGGACGATCTCGAGGCCGGACAATCCGCCACCGTCCTGCGCACGAGGAATGATTATGTCCTAGGAACGAAGGATATATGGGATCCATCGCGTCCACTCGACAATGTCCATTGCTCCTATTATCTCACCTACAATCCCGACCTTGGATCGTGCTTGTTCGGCAGCTACCGGCTTCTGCCGCAAGGTGGCCTCCTGAACCAACGCCAGGATCTGAGTTTGCAAGATACCGTCGGCAGCGTGACGGAGGGCGTCCGCGACATCTATGTTTTCCCGCTCGGCGGCGGCAGATTCGGGATCGAAGCGGTACGCGTGCTTGCCGACGACCTGGTCAGCACGCACCAACCCGAATCCTATGCACAGTCCGGACGAGCTGCCCGCAAGCTACTGCGGCAATGGAGCCTCGCATAAGGCCTCTGATCTTCGTCGGTCCAAGCCTGTATCGCGCTCGCTGGTGTGCAAGGTGGGCAGGCGTTTGACATTGCGCCACCGGCCCGGTGCGGCGATGTCATGCGCGCGGTGCTCGAGGGGCGCAAGGTCATCGGGTTGATCGACGGCCTATTCGAATCGGGACCTGCAGTATGGCACAAGGAAATTCTGTTCGCGCTTGACGCCGGCTGCCGCCTACTCGGTGCGGCGAGCATGGGTGCCCTCAGAGCAGCTGAATGCTGGCAGTTCGGGATGATCGGCATCGGAAAGTCTTCGAGGATTATCTCACAGGACGCCGCAGTGCCGATGCCGATGTCGCCATGATTCATGGTCCGGCAGAGATTGGCTATCTGCCGCTGACGGTTCCGCTCGTCGATGTGGCCGACGTTCTGCAGCGAATGGTTGCGGCGGACATTCTGGACGGCTCGCTCGCCCGCCGTCATGGCTGTAGCCGGCAAGACCCATTTCAAGTCGCGGACCTGGAAACAGGTATTGGACGAAGCAGGCATGCATAAAGGGCTTCAGGAGGCCGCGCTTCGCTGGATCGCCGCAAGCGGACCCGCAGTGAAAACCCGCGATGCCCTTTTGCTGATCGACAGGCTCGGCGAAACATCTTCATGCAATATCGCTACAGGGACTTTCCTTCACACACCGTTTCGGCCCGGTTGCTCAAGCTTGTCAGGAACTGAATGCTGATGCGTTGGAGAACCGTCGCAGCCTCTGGGGCGTTGCTGATCGTCGCTTACGTCTCGACCCTATTGATGGCGGCCGATGAAGGATCAGGAAGCCTCTCTTCGTTGGCCATGTCATGTGATCTCGTCGCCGCGTATGGCGGCATTTTCGAAGTGCCCTCAGGAGTAGAGGTCAACGTCACCGACAAGAATCGCGGGGAGCTGCTGGAACGCGCTCGCGGTTGCGTCGAAGGGCTGCTCGTTGAAGAAGCGTCTGACCGATACAGGCAGATGATCGATACGCTCAAGGGACCAGTCGTTTCGCGGGCGCAGCAGGCAGAAAGAAGCTTTGTGCAGATCGAACTTGCAGCGGCTCTGGCGAACACCGATGCTGCCATACAGCAGCGAGATGTTGCTCGCCGGCTCGTCAGCAAATGGCAAAAGGCCAAAGACATCATCGAGCGACAAGGTGCCGGCCCCGCGCTCACGGAGAGTGGCTGGCCCGCAGTGGGCGAGGCGAAATTCCGCGACGACGTTCCAGCATACCTGAAGGCGTGTCGCGATGCGGGAGTACCCGTGCCCGGCTCATTCGCGGCGGACAAGCGCTGGGTCCATAGGGAGGACCTCGGTTCCGAAACACATAGGTATTTCTTCCCTTCAGATTGGACTGACGCCGAGGTGTGGACCTATAGGGATGATATCTCCGGCGGTTTCTGCGTAGCGCTCGTCAGGCGCAAACCCGGTTGGCCTGTGCAATATGTCGGCACGATCTGTGCAGACAAGCTGCAAAAGAAGGCGTGTTTATTCGACAACATTGTCTACGAAGGTTCCGGCACGAGCCGCATCACCTGGGATGATTTCAAGACGCGGGATTTCGGTGAACTGGTGCATCCCAAAGACGGTGAAGATCGTTGCAACGTCTGCCGCCTCGGCAATAACCCGTTCATTGTGCACCCGAAGACGATGCTTAGTCAGACCATCAAGTCAATGTACGCGGAGGACGTGCCGAAGTCGCAAACGTTTGAGTTTGTCGGTCTTGGGGACGAACCCGAGCCTTGGTCTAATTTTGGCCCGATCGTTCCCCCAGACGCAGGTGGGTGTTTCAGGTGCCACGGCCTGCCCCAAGTGACGACGAACCACAAGTTCTGCAGCAGCATCATCGAGATGGCCGCTAACAGGACCATGCCTCCCGGGCACTGGCCTCCCGAACCGAAGGGGGGACCATGGTTTTGGCCCGACGCCAACGGCTGCTTTGCAAAAGAATTTGCCCCGTTGGCAGACTACTTTCCAAGTCTGGTGAAACTGAAGTCCGTCTGTTCGGGCAAGGTCGAGAAAATCTGCCCAAGCCCGTAGCTGGTGGTCCGGACGGCGCTCGGACAAGCAAGGCGATGTGGCGATTGCACCAACTCTGGCAGCGGAAACGTTGATCAATTGTCAAGACGCGTCGCGTGAAGGCAACACCGGGGCTCCAGTCAAAACGCCGGGTCGGCCTGCAAGATCGGCATCGACGGCGGGATGAGCGTTGGCACATACTTCTTGCCTTGGACCCAGGCGTCCAAAATGTCCGACCACTCCTGCATCATATGCCGACGCTGCACCTCATACTCGGCCTTGTTGTAGACACCGCGCGACGAGCGCCCGTCCTCATGCGCCAGGCACTTTTCAATCCAATCACTGTTGAAACCAAGTTCATTCAACAGCGTCGAGCCCGTGCGCCGCAGGTCATGAACCGTAAACGGCTCCAGAGGCAGCCCCTCGGACTTCGCGCGTTCGATGACGGCGTACGTGACCCGGTTAAAGGTGGCGCGCGACATAGGAGCATCTGCGTCGTACCGCGACGGCAGCAAGTATCTGGAATTTCCCGCGCAGGTCTTTAGGGCGATCATAATGTCGAGCGCCTGGCGTGACAGGTATACATTGTGCGCCTTCGAGCGCTTCATGCGTTCCTTCGGGATCGTCCAGACCGCATTTTCGAAATCGACCTCGTCCCATACCGCGTCCTGCAGCTCGCTCTTGCGCACCATAGTGAGCAGGTAAAGCCGCATTCCCAAACGGATCGTGGGGAGTGTAGCGATATGCTCCAGCTGCTTCAGCATCACTCGAATTTCCGCGGGCGAAAGCGAGCGATCCTTTGGAACAAAGGTGGCGATCGATGCCGGTCCAACCTCTTCGGCCGGATTGGCGACCTTCTCACCATGCAAGATCGCGAAGCCGTAGATTTGCTTCAGTATGTCTCGAACGTGGATGGCGGTCGCCGGAGCACCGCGTTCAACGATCGCGCCACAATGGGCCCGCAGGTCATCGGGCGTGATCTCCGTCAGCAAGCGATTGCGCCAGACCGGAAGAAGCTCCCGTTCGAAGATGGCGCGTCGCATGGCGCGCGTGCTGTCGGCCATCGGCGCGGCCGCGAGCCACTTCTCGCCGAATTCGCCGAAACTCTTTGCCTCTTTCAGGCGGCGCTTGTCGCGCTGTTTCTCGATCGCCGGCGAACGTCCCTCGCTGACGGCGCGCTTGGCATCAAGGCACTTCTCTCGTGCCAACGCGAGCGAGATTCCATCTCTGCCATATCTGCCTAGATAGACCGTCTCACGGCGTCCATTCAGCCTGTAATCCAGCCGAAACGAGATCGTGCCACTGGGCATGACGCGAATGTACATGCCGTCACGGTCAGCAATCTTGTAGGCTTTTTCTTTTGGTTTCAGTGCCTTAAGGGCGGCGTCCGTCAGCATACCCATTGCCTCCTAAAAAGTACCGTCAGTACAATTTCGAAGCTTCGTGACAGAAAGTTCCTTTTTTCTTCAATGCCTTAAGGCACAAAAAAGTACCGTCACAAGCCTCATTGGCTCTGACGGTACTTAGAAAAACTCGGGGGGGCAATATGCGGAAGGTCCGTCAGGCGGCCCGTCAAAGCCAATCTCTGCGTGCCGATTGTCGCTGATTGTCTCTGAAAGGATTTATTTTCGTTTTCAGTATGTTACATCGCAGATTGGCGTATTCTCGGCGGCGTTTGAGTAGGCCTGAATCATTCCCACTCGATTGTTCCCGGCGGCTTCGACGTCACGTCGTAGACGACACGGTTGATGCCGCGGACTTCGTTGATGATGCGGGTGGCGGCGGCGCCGAGGAAGGCCATGTCGTAGTGGTAGAAATCCGCCGTCATGCCGTCGACCGAGGTGACGGCACGCAGCGCGCAGACGAACTCGTAGGTGCGGCCGTCGCCCATCACGCCGACCGTCTGCACCGGCAGCAGCACGGCAAAGGCCTGCCAGATGGCGTCGTAGAGGCCGGCCTTGCGGATCTCGTCGAGATAGATGGCATCGGCCTCGCGCAGGATCTCCAGCTTTTCGCGGGTGATCCCGCCTGGGCAGCGGATGGCGAGGCCTGGGCCGGGGAATGGATGGCGGCCGATAAAGCTTTCGGGCAGGCCGAGCTCCTTGCCGAGCGCCCTCACCTCGTCCTTGAACAGTTCGCGCAGCGGCTCGACCAGCTGCATGTTCATGCGCGCGGGCAGGCCGCCGACATTGTGGTGCGACTTGATCGTCACCGACGGGCCGCCGGAGAAGGAGACGCTTTCAATGACGTCGGGATAGAGCGTGCCTTGTGCCAGGAATTCGGCGCCGCCGAGTTTCTTGGCCTCTTCCTCGAACACCTCGATGAACAGCCGGCCGATGGTCTTGCGTTTTTTCTCCGGGTCCGACTCGCCCTCGAGGGCGTCAATGAAACGGTCCGACGCGTTCACCAGAATGAGCGGCAAATTGTAATGCTCGCGGAACATCGCCACCACGCCCGCGGCCTCGTCCTTGCGCATCAGGCCGTGGTCGACAAGGATGCAGGTCAGCTGGTCGCCAACCGCTTCGTGGATCAACAGCGCCGCAACGGAAGAATCGACGCCGCCCGACAGCGCGCAGATGACCTTGCCCTTGCCAACCTGCTTGCGGATCGTCTCGACCGCGTGCTCGCGGTAGGCGCGCATGGTCCAGTCGCCCTCGATGCCGGCGATGTTGTGGACGAAATTCCTGAGCAGCCGGGCGCCGTCGGGCGTATGCACCACCTCGGGGTGGAACATGATGCCGTACATCTTGCGCTCGATGTTGCCGAAGATGGCGAAGGGCGAGCCCTCTGACTTGCCGAACACTTCGAAGCCCTTGGGCAAGGAGATGACGCGGTCGCCATGGCTCATCCACACCTGATGGCGCTGGCCGGGCGCCCACAGGCCTTCGAACAGCGGGCTGTCTTTTTGAATCTCGACGAAGGCGCGGCCGAACTCGCGATGGTCGGAGCTTTCGGCGACGCCGCCCATCTGCACGCACATGGCCATCTGGCCATAGCAGATGCCGAGCACCGGCACGCCGGCGTCGAAGACGATCTGCGGCGCGCGCGGGCTGCCGATATCGCCGGTCGAAGCCGGACCGCCGGACAGGATCACGGCTTTCGGATTGATGCGCTTGAATGCCGCTTCGGCCGACTGGAACGGCACGATCTCGGAAAACACACCGGCCTCGCGGATGCGGCGAGCGATGAGCTGGGTGAACTGGCTGCCGAAATCGACAATCAGGACGGTGTCGGGATGATTGGCTGTTTTCATGGCGAGCGTTTAGAGAAAGAAACGAGTCGACGCAATGGGTTGCGTAGCCCGACTTTCAGGCTGGTCCGGCATCTTCATGGGGTGGTTCCGTCCGAAGGGCGCCGTCGCCGATCGCCCGTTCGAGCCGCATGACGGCGTCCGCCAGCTTCTCGTCGATGACTTCAAGATATTCGGTCCAGTCGCCGACATGCCTGAGATCCGCCGCCCCGTCGGAAATGCCGCGCAGACCGATCAGCGGAATGTCGAACAGCTGGCAGGCGCGCAGGCAGGCGAAGGTCTCCATGTCGACCATGTCGGCGCTAACAGCATCATACGCCGCGCCAGTGATGATCGCGCCGCCGGTCGACAGGGTCGCCTGCTTGATGTCCGGTATCTTGAAGGGCAATGGCACGGTTACCGGCAGGTCGAGGAAGGGGGTGGCGCCCTTCTCGAAGCCGAGCGGCGAAGCGTCGATGTCACGGTAGCTGACCGAAACCGCCTGGTAGATTTCCGTCTGCTGCAGCGTCCGACTGCCGGCTGAACCGAGCGAAACAACGAGATCCGGCAGTGCTTTTTGCGATTTCAGCCAGGAGAGTTCAGCACCCAGCCTGACGCCGGCCTCGACCGGACCGACACCGGTCATCAGCGGCGTGAACAGCTGCTTGAGGTGCGGGCCGTATTCGGCCTGCGCCGCCATAACGAAGAGGACGTCCTTGCCCGACAGGCGCGAGATTTTATCGGCCATGATGATTTATTCCTCTCCGCCCGATCATCTGCTTATCTGCACCGCCGCTCGCCGGGACCCGCTGCCTCCGGCAGCTCCCGGCGTTCGTGGCCTTTCATCGTGCCACCGGCACGATGAATTCGCCTGCGGCGAACCGGCCACTCACCCTTCAATCCCATCACGCCCGACCACCGTCATCATGGTGCCAGTCATGGTGGCGATCAGCTTGGCCTCGCCGTCGGCGGCAAAGGCGTAGGCCTGGCCGTCGGCGACGATGATGGTGCGGCCGGGCTTCGTCACCGAGCCGCGGAACAGGAAGCGCTCGCCCCTGCCCGGCGCCAGGAGGTTGACCTTGAACTCGATGGTCAGCACGCCGGAGTTTTCCGGCATCAGCGAAAAGGCGGCATAGCCGCAGGCCGAGTCCAGCGCCGTCGAAATGACACCGGCATGGAGGAAGCCGTGCTGCTGGGTCAATGCCGCCGAATAGGGCATCTCGATCTCGATAATACCGGGCGTCACCAGCGTCAGTTCGGCGCCGATCGTGGCCATCGCCTTCTGACGCGCGAAGGAGGTCCTGACGCGATCCTCATAGTCCGGGGCGGGTACGATCTTTGCTGCCATTGCCGCTGCCTTCCTTTACGCGGATAAGCTTATTGCAGAGGCATGGACGGCAGGCAAATGCTTTTGCTGCACTGCACAATCGACCTGGCCTGCCGGCCGGCGCCACGCGTCCGTCAGGAATAGGATTCAGGCCGATCTGCGTAACGCACAGAGATAAAACCCATCGGTGCCGCTGAGCGCCGGCGACAGCGAGATGTCGCCTCTGGCGCCGATGCGTGCGGCTGCCTCATGGCCGGGAAAACGGCTGTCCCAGAGCTGGCGGTGGTCGACGGGAACAAAGCCGCTGTTACGGTCCCGAAAGGCCGCGATCTGCTCACCGTTTTCCTCATCAAACACCGAGCAGGTGATGTAGACCAGCAGGCCGCCTGGTTTGACATAGACTTTGGCCGCATCGAGGATCGCCGACTGCTCGCCCTTGCGTGCATCGAGCTGCCTTTGCGTCAGCCGCCATTTGGCATCGGGACGGCGCCGCCAGGTGCCGCTGCCGGTGCAAGGCGCGTCGACCAGCACGATGTCCATGTGGTTGCCGAGCGGCGCGAGTTCGGCCGGCTTGGTGACGATCTGGACATTGCGGTTTTCAGAGCGGCGGATGCGGTCGAAGATGGGCGCCAGCCGTGCTTTTTCGGCATCATGGGCAAAGATCTGGCCGCGATTTTCCATCGAAGCCGACAGTGCCAGCGTCTTGCCGCCGGCGCCGGCGCAAAAATCCAGCACCTGCATGCCGGCTTCGGCCCCGGCAAGGGCGGCCGCGATCTGCGAGCCTTCGTCCTGGACCTCGAACCAGCCCTTCTGGAAAGCCGGCTCGGCCTGCACGTTCGGGTGCCGGCCGTCGCCGTCGATCGGCGGGATGCGGATGCCGTGTGGCGCGATTGCCGAGGGTTTCGCGCCGGTTCCCGTCAGTTCGGCCAGTACCTTGTCGCGGTTGGCCTGCAAGGTGTTGACCCTGAGGTCGAGCGGCGGGCGCGTTGCCAGCGCGGCGCCCTCGTCGGCCCAGGTCGAGCCAAAGGCTCGCTCGAAAAGCGGCGCGCACCAGTCCGGAACATCCGCCCGCACCGCGGCCGGCGCATCGTCAAGCCGGCGTTCGGCGATGGCCTGAAGCTCGGCGGCGGTCAGCAGCGGCGGTGCGAACTTGTCGCCATCGAGCGCCTCGTTGAGCGATTGTGCCGTCTGGCGCCATTCGAGCAGCAGCGCGCCGGAGCCGATGGCGCGCGGCGTGTCCTGCCCCAGCAGCCAGCCGGCGGAACGCTTGTGGCGCAAGGCGTCATAGACGATGTTGCCGATCGCCGCACGGTCGCCGCCGCCGGCGAAGCGATGCGACAGGCCCCAATCCTTCAGCGCGTCCGCCACCGGCCGATGTCTTCCAGCACTTCGATGGCCGCAGCCAGCCGTCCGCCCAGTCGCATGGTCTTGTTCCGTCACGCAGAAAATTATTCCGGCCCTGCTCTAGAGCGCGCAACCGGCGCGCACAAGCAGGTCGGCCTGCACAACCGCTCTGCTTTCCAACTTTTCTGGTTGCGAATACTCTTCCGGTTGTGA
This sequence comes from Mesorhizobium sp. M7A.F.Ca.CA.004.06.1.1, assembly GCF_003999135.1. Taxonomy (NCBI): domain Bacteria; kingdom Pseudomonadati; phylum Pseudomonadota; class Alphaproteobacteria; order Hyphomicrobiales; family Phyllobacteriaceae; genus Mesorhizobium; species Mesorhizobium sp. M7A.F.Ca.CA.004.06.1.1. The sequence continues at coordinate 9,567 of NZ_RZPQ01000031.1, forward strand.
TTCGCGGCGCGCAAAGGTGGACCGGCGGATCGACACGAGGAGAGGGCAATGAAGACTTATCTGGCGGAAGTTCTAGGCACATTTCTATTGGTGTTCATCGGTACGGCTTCTGTGGTGACGGGCGGCTTCGGCGGCGCGCTGCCGCTCGGCCAGGAAGGCATCGGTCTGGCGTTCGGCATCGGCCTCATCGCGGCGGCCTATGCGATCGGCCCGATTTCGGGCGCGCATCTCAACCCGGCGGTGACGCTCGGCGTCTTCCTTGCCGGCCGGCTGCCGGCCAAGGACGTGATCCCCTACTGGATCGCGCAGGTCATCGGCGGCGTCCTTGCTTCGCTGGCGTTGTGGATCATCGTTTCCGGCCAGGTTGGCGGACACACCACCGGCTTCGGCGCCAATGGCTGGGATGTGACGAAATGGGGTGTCAGCTCGGCATTCCTGTGGGAAGTGATCGGCACCTTCACCTTCGTCACCGTGATCCTTGGCGTCACGGCTGAAAAGCACTCGACGGCGTTCGCCGGACTGGTCATCGGCCTGACGCTGGCAGGATTGCACTTCGCCATCATCCCGGTGACCGGCACGTCGCTCAACCCGGCCCGCTCGATCGGTCCGGCACTGTTTTCGGGAACTGCCGCGATCGGTCAGCTCTGGCTGTTCATCGTTGCACCGCTGATCGGCGGCGCCATTGCCGGTGTGGTCGCCAAGGCGCGCATCTTCGAGAAGGACTGAGCTCTTTGGAAGGCTGAATATGAAAAGGCGCGGGCCATGGCCCGCGCCTTAGATGGTTGGTGCAAGAGGCCGAACAGACCTCAGTATGGGTGGTCAAATCCGGCCACGCCGGCTGACTGTTGACTGGAACCGCATGCCCTTCAAACCCGGAACCGTGCTAGTCTAGAGCTACCGATTGAATAGCGCCTGCTGGTTCGAGGTCCCATTGACAAAACGGCTATCGGATTTCGACATTGGCTTGCTGCTGACACTCGACGCGCTGTTGAAGCACCAGAACGTCACCCATGCGGCGGCGAGATTGAACATTACCCAATCGGCTTTGTCGGCCCGCCTGACGCGTCTGCGTCAATTGCTGAACGACCCCCTCTTCACAACGGCGGCGTCCGGACGGGGAATGATCCCGACGCCTCACGCTCTGGCACTTGAGCCCGAACTCACCCGGCTGCTCGAACGGTTGAGCGATTTCGTGAATACTGCTCATCTGTTCGACCCCGCGACAAGCAAACGTGTCTATCGCATTGCCGCCACGGACAATCCGGCAGCGATCCTGGCGCCGGACCTCATTCCGCGGTTCAAATCCCAAGCTCCCAACGCAAAGGTCGCCTTTACGGTGCCCAACAAGCCGAGGATCGTCGAGCATCTGGAGCAGGGCGACATCGATCTCTTCATCGGAGCCGCGGAAGACGGTTCGAGTGGTCTGATCGGGCAGAAGCTGTTCGAAGAAGAATTCGTTACCGCCCAGCGGCACGGCCATCCGCGTGGCAAGGGGTCAATCACCCTGGACGAATTCTGTGCCCTCGACCATCTGCTCATTTCGACGAGCGGCGGGCATTTTGCAGGGATGATCGACGACGCGCTTGCCGAGATCAGCCGCTCGCGCAATGTGACGGTCTCCATCCAGAGCTACGCACTGGCCCCGCTCGTTCTGGAAAACAGCGATCTGATCTGCACCCTGCCCCGGCGTTTCCTGAGGCGCTTCGCTCAAGTTCTCGATCTGTTCGAAGCCCCCTTGGAGCTCTCGCCGTTCGCCATGAACCTGTTCTGGCACCCACGAATGCGCAGCGACCCCGCCCACATATGGCTGCGCAAACTGGTGATACAGAGCGCTCGCAGCGGTCACGAGGGGTAGTGGCCGAACACCACGCAATCGTTCCGGCTACCACATGCCGTGCAATCAGAGCTTCTGAAGCAGGTAGTCGCCAACCTTGTCGGCAGCCGGATCGAACAGCGTGTCGAGCCGCGAATTCAGTACGTAGACATCGTCGCCCAAGATCGCCGCGGCCGTCGGCATCGACATGATGCTGCGCTCCTGCCGGACAATCGTCGCCGATGCCCACCCGTCGGCGGATACCAGTTCGACGGTGCGATCTGCGCCCAGGTTCTGCACCACGATGAGGTGCTGGTCATCGATCAACTGAATGCCGTCGGCACCCGTGAGGGCCTCGGGCAGTTTAACCGGTTCGACCGTGCGGGGGTCGGCGATACTGACGCGAAACAGCTCACCCGTATTGTATTTGCCCACGAGCAGATAGCCATCCTTGTGCCAGGCGATGCCGTTCAGCTTGAAGCCGTCGCCATTCGTGAACCGTGGATCCTGCGCAAAGATCGCCGCCTTGCCCGCTGTGTCGATCCGATAGACGATCGGAGCAAAACTGTCGGTCACATAAGCGTTTCCGTCGGCATCGAGCGCGATGTCATTGGCAAAATGCGTACCTTCGCTGAGGCTGCCGAGATCGTAATAGGCCCGAGGCTGGCCGGTCGTGGCATCGTAGGTGGCCACCGCCGCAAGCTTGCCCTTGCTCGCCGCACCGGTGCGATCGCCGACGCCCGGGTCGGAGTTCGTCACCCAAAGCGTGTTGCGCTTGTCGTCGACGAGCAGACCCGCCGTGGAAACCAGCCTCGCATCGTGCACGAACACCGTGTACTTCCCGGTTTTGTCGACCTTGGCCACCAGGCCATGACGCACCGAGCCGACCATAAAGGTGTCCTGCCTGGCCGACCATGTCATGCTCTCCGGATAACTCTGGTCGGAGGCGAACGAAATCCCCTGAGCCGTGCTGCCGGCCATCGATGGCGATACAATGTTGAAGAGAATCATGGCTGCGACGCCAGACATTAGAGAACGAGAGATCATGATTGGTTCCTTTCGGTCGGTTGATGTCACCGCTCTAGAACTCTGAGCGCGCCTCGAGAAATCGCGTTTCACGATGAGACGAATCGATCGCGTTCATGGGTTTGGGACTTGTCAAAATCCAAACCCGTCCGATCGCCCGACCTGCCATGAACGGGCTCGATGCCACCAATCCGCAAGATCGATTGGCGTGGTGGCGGGCAGGCCAGCATGTTTCAGGCGCTCAACATCAGCAGACGCCGATCGGGCGGACTGGGTGGATGTTCAACGATGGAACAGAAAAAGATGCTCAATCTGTATTTTCACGCCACGCCGAATTCGATGAAGGTGGCGGTGCTGCTGCAAGAGCTGGAATTGCCCTTCGACGTCTCGCCGGTCGATATCTTCAAAGGCGAGCAGCACACGCCGGAATTCAGGGAGATCAATCCAAATGGCAAGGTGCCGGCGATGGTTGACGGGGAGGTGACGATATTCGACTCCCACGCCATCCTCCTCTACCTCGCCGAGAAGCACGGAAAATTCATTCCGGGCGAACTGAAGGCCAAGGCTTTGATGCTGTCATGGCTTCAGTTCGTGGCAACGGGCCTATCGCCGTTTTCCGGCCAGGCAATCCACTTTCTGCATTACGCGCCGGAAGATATCGCCTATGCGAAAAATCGTTACGTGAAGGAGCTCGAGCGCCACTACGCGGTTCTGGACCGTCGGCTTGGAAAGGCCCGCTATCTGGCCGGCGACGAGTACACGATCGCCGACATGGCGCTTTGGGGCTGGGCCGCCTCCGCCGGATATGCATTCGGCGAGAAGGGTCTTGGCGACTATCCCAATGTCGTGCGCTTCATGGACGAGGCGACCAAGCGCCCTGCGGTCCAGCGAGCCCTGGACATGAAGGCAAGGCATACCTTCAAGGCTGATCTCGATGCGGAATCACGTCGCGCCATGTTCCCGCAAAACGAGGCAGATGCCGTATGACCCGTGCCACCGGCAGTTTCTGCTGCCGGTGGATTCGAGCACCGCTGGCGGCCGGGTTCAGTGCGATGCTCGGATGCCCAACCAATGCAGTGCAATGTCAGCCTGGACGACCCAGCGATATTAGACGCCAATCGAGTTCACGGCTCGACGTCGGCGCGAGGCCAGCCCTCAAGCCTTCTTCTGCGTCACGAGCCCCAGTTCCTCGACCATCGCCTCGCATCAAAAACTTCTGCGGCTTGCCGGGTGACCGTCATCGGCAATTCGGTGCGGAAGCGGATGTGGCGCTGGATCTTGTCGCGGGCGATCTGGCCGGGCTTGAGCACGATCCGGGCAGCTTCAGCTTTTCCAGAACCGCTGAGCCGACAGCAACCGGTATCGCTCCCACTCCATCCGGGTTACGATGCGTTGCTGAGAACGGGCGCGGGCGCCTCGTCGAACCACCTACGTCAGGAGGGCAGCGTGAAGTCGCCGACAGTGAGAGTTATGGACGCAGCCGATGAAGATTCAGCGGTCGAGATAATCGTGCTGGCGTTTGCAGCGGACCCTATGGCGCGGTGGACCTGGCCGCATGCACACCCGTACCTTGCAGCCATGCCGCGAATGGCCCGCGCGTTCGGGCGCAGGGCATTCTCTAACGGAAGCGCCTTTTGCACCGACGGCTACGCCGGGACGGCGCTGTGGCTGCCGCCCGGCGTGCATTCCGACGAGGAAGAGCTTGGCGCCGTGATCGAGAGCACGGTTGAATCCTCTCTCGCCCCTGAAACCGCGGCCATATTCGAGCAGATGGCCACGTACCACCCGACCGAACCGCATTGGTACTTGCCCCTGATCGGCGTCGACCCGGCGCATCAAGGCGAAGGTCACGGCGATGCCTTGATGGCGTACGCACTCGCGCAGTGCGACCGCGATCACGCGCCGGCCTATTTGGAATCCTCGAACCCGCGCAACATATCATTCTACCAGCGGCACGGCTTCGAATCGCTCGGCGCGATCCAGGTCGGTTCGTCGCCGACGCTCATCCCGATGCTGCGGCGACCTCGTTAAGCGTCAGTTTGATCAGATAGTTTGACCCTGTGGGACGTTCAGGGCGTCCACGGAGCTGTCGAGCACACCGTCGAAGCCGCACACCTGGCCCTTCTCGCCGGTGGGAAAGCGGATCGCGGGCACCTCTTGGCAACTGTGCCAACTTCGCGGGATGATAGGGCCGCTGCCCGCCTATAGATCAGCTTATGACAGCTATCTCGCTTGCCGCGCGGTGAACCGCCATTCTGCAGACGGCCCCCATTGAAATCACGTCACACTTGTAACTCCCATCTGGCCTCCGTCCGAAATAGCGTTTCCGGATCGCAACCGTTGGAAACGCCGAATTCGACCGAGGACCGGAAATGACGATGTTTGCAGCAACGGGGAACGCCCATGGCGGGAGACCGGCGAGGAATGGCCCGGCGTTAGCGCCTTCTTCAAGCACGCGGGCGAGGTCTTTCGCACCTACTCCACCTACGGGCGCGGCGTTGAGGTGATGATGGGCACCTACGCCATGCTCGACCTCATGCCGAAAGGCCGCAACGAGAAGGAGGGAATGGACTGGGTACGTCGCCACGATCGATACGAGTAGCCACTCCGGGAAGCCGTGGAATGACGCTCGGATGACAAATGAGCCTTTCTGCGTCACGGCTCACGGCCGGCAGCTTTGTGCGGAAGCCGCCCAAAGCCGCCAGTCCGCTCTCGGCCCGATTGAGACGTCATTACCTCGTCGCCGTCGTCGACAGTTGGCTCAAAGCAACCCAGCCGCACCGCGAAGCCAGCCCTCAAGCCGTCTTCTGCGCCACCAGCCCCAGTTGCTCCACCATCGCCTCGCGCATCAGGAACTTCTGTGGCTTGCCGGTCACGGTCATCGGCAATTCGGTGCGGAAGCGGAAACGCCATCTCAGGCAACGGGCTGCAGTTCGCTGTCGGCTTCCAGACTGAAGAACCCAAGCAGTCCGTTGACGACCAGTCGCGCCACTGTATCTAATTGCCAGCCTGGGCCAAGTTTTCATGGTACAAATATAAGAAATATATATGTAAGAAATACCACGATATGGACAGCGCCCGTCAAGAATGTTGTTCTTTCAGTGCTAAAACTCACATTGCATATGAAGAGCGCTAAAATCAAAAGCACTGTGTCAGTCGCTGGAAGCCCCAGGGTTAACCCTCTTCCCGTCAGCAGGCTGGCGGCCGCGACCGCCGGTATTGTCAAACCGATTGTGGCGCAAGCGGAACCCATCGCGACATTCAAACCGCGTTGCAGCTCATTGTTGAGTGAAGCGCGAACCGCCGAAATGGCCTCTGGCATCAAAACCAGCCCGGCGATCAATGCCCCCACAATGCTGTCAGCCTGGGTCACCTGATAGGCAACGAGCGTATCCTCGACGCTTGCGGCGACCTGCTCGGCGAGCATGACAATGCCAATCAGCCCGATCAAAAGCAGCAATGCGCCGGCAAAGACGCTTTCGTGAGGGGCAGTCCGCAGCGAAACACCGTGGGCCTGCCCTTCGACAAAGTCTTCTCGGTGGCGGACAGTCTGCGCGAACACAAAACTTGCATAAAGCAGCACCGAAAGCACGCTCACAAAGCCAAGTTGAGCTGCCGAAAATGTGCCCGGCCCCGTAGCTTGTGTGTAGGTTGGCAGAATAAGCGTCATGATGGTCAGCGCGATCAGAACCGCGAGATATGCGCTGGTCCCTTGTCGAACAATTGCCTGCTTGCGATGACGCCAGCCGCCAAGCGCGAGACAGGTGCCGACGACGCCGGTGGATGCAATCATCACTGTTGAAAAGACAGACTCACGTGCAAGCGTAGGGTTGTTCTCTCCATGCAGCATCATGGAAACGATGATCGACACCTCGATTGCCGTCACGGCAAAAGTCAGCACCAATGTGCCGTAGGGCTCTCCTACACGCCGAGCCACCGCCTCGGCGTGGTCGAGGACCACGAAAATGGTGGTGAACATAATCGCACTCGAAAGCGCTCCGACGAGTATCCTGGCGCTCAGCGAACCTTCGTCCGCCGACAGTCCGCCGGCTCTGACGGCGACAGCCATCACCAAGGCGGCCAAGGGCATCGCATACGAAGTCACCGAACGTCCGAAACCGCTCATGCAAGCCCCTGCGCGCTGCTGCGAACCGTGGCTGCATTCGCGCACCGACAGATCGAAGCGTTCACCCGTTCACGCCGTCTTCTGCGCCACCAGCCCCAGTTCCTCCACCATCGCCTCGCGCATCAAGAACTTCTGCGGCTTGCCGGTCACCGTCATCGGCAATTCGGTGCGGAAGCGTATGTGGCGGGGGATCTTGTAATGGGCGATCTGGCCGGCGCAGAAGTTCTTGACCTCCTGCTCGGTGGAGATCTGGCCGGGCTTGAGCACGATCCAGGCGCACAGCTCCTCGCCATATTTGGCGTCGGGAATGCCGAACACCTGCACCTCCTTGACCTTTGGATGGCGGTAGAGGAATTCCTCGACCTCCCTGGGATAGACGTTCTCGCCGCCGCGGATAACCATATCCTTGACCCGGCCGACGATGTTGCAATAGCCCTCGGCGTCTATGGTGGCGAGGTCGCCGGTGTGCATCCAGCCGTCGCTGTCGATCGCCTCGCGGGTCTTGTCGTCGTCGTCCCAGTAACCCTTCATCACCGAATAGCCGCGCGTGCAAAGCTCGCCCGGTACGCCGACCGCAACGGTAGCGCCATCGGCATCGACCGCCTTGACCTCGACATGGGGGTGAATGCGCCCGACGGTCGAGACGCGCTTTTCCAAGGGGTCGTCGACGCCGCTCTGGAACGACACCGGGCTGGTCTCGGTCATGCCGTAGGCGATGGTCACCTGTTCCATATGCATCAGCGACACCACCTTCTTCATCACCTCGATCGGGCATGGCGAGCCGGCCATGATGCCGGTGCGCAGGCTGGAGAGATCGAAGGCGGAAAAATCCGGATGATCCAGCAGGGCGACGAACATGGTCGGCACGCCGTAGAGCCCGGTGCAACGTTCCTGAGCCACCGCCTTCAACGTCGCGCCGGCATCGAAGCCCTCGCCCGGGAAAACCATCGTGGCGCCCTTCGTGACGCAGCCCATCGTGCCCATCGACATGCCGAAGCAGTGATAGAGCGGCACCGGTATGCACAGCCGGTCGTCGACGGTCAGCTTGATCGCCGAAGTGACGAAATTGCCGTTGTTGACGATGTTGTTGTGGGTCAGCGTCGCGCCCTTGGGGGCTCCTGTGGTGCCTGAGGTGAACTGGATGTTGATGGCCTCGCCCGGCTTCAGCTTCTCCGAGATGCGGTCGAGGCTGTCATGCTCGTCACGCCCGGCCATGGCCAGCACGTCGCCGAAATTGAACATGCCGGGCGAATTCTCGTCGCCCATGCGGATGACGATCTTCAGCGCCGGCAGTTTCTGCGCCTTGAGCTTGCCCGGTGTGGCCTTGGCGATCTCGGGCGCCAGCGTCTCGATCATGCCGAGATAGTCTGACGTCTTGAACTTGGCAGCGGTGACCAGCGCCTTGCAGCCGACCTTGTTCAGCGCATAGTCGAGCTCGGTCAACCGATAGGCGGGGTTGATGTTGACCAGGATCAGGCCGATGCGGGCGGTGGCGAACTGCGTCACCAGCCATTCCCAGCGGTTGGGCGACCAGATGCCGACGCGATCGCCCTTTGCCAACCCCAGTGCCAGGAAGCCGGCAGCCAGCGCGTCCACCGTGTCCGACAGTTCGCTCCAGGTGAAGCGCTTGTCCTGATCGACGAAGACAGCGGCGTCGAGCGTGCCGTATTTGCTGACGGTGTCGGAAAACAGCGCGGGGATGGTCTTGTCGAGCAGCGGCACGCTGCGTTCGCCAGAGACATGCGCCCTGTTGTCGACGGGTGCGACGAAGACACCGCCAGCACGCGCGCCGGGTCCGCGCAGATTGCTGGCGTTCTTCAGCTCGTCGAGATTGACCGGCATCGCTCTCTCCTCCCGGGACTAAGTGCGTCGCGCTGAAACAGAATCATGCGACGCGTTCTAGGTCCTTGTTTTTATGCATGTCGTTCTCCCAAAACCGAGATCACTTTGGGCGACATGCATTAGCCGAGCCTATCAGCCTGCCGGAGTGGAGGAAATCCCGCCGATGGTCGTGAAAGGGCAACGATCCGGTCAACGATGCTTCGGAGCTTCGCGTTGGCTGACGAAGCGCGCCAAAACGAAAAAACCCGCCTGGGCGGCGGGTCACCGGCGCAAATCAGCACCATGGGCAAAAATGTAGCATAGCTGCCCTCACCGGTCAAGGAAATAATTCCTATCCGACCGCAGCCGCCATCTTCGCCGCGATGTCGCGCAGGACCGCTTCATCGGCCGCCGCCCGTGTCTTCTTCGACGCCACCAGACAGGCCTGCGAGCGCAGGACGAGGCCATCGCCCAGCACCTTGAGATG
>NZ_RZPQ01000320.1:0-6288 GCF_003999135.1 Mesorhizobium sp. M7A.F.Ca.CA.004.06.1.1
TCCCAGAACATCCTCCGATGGGCTGCGTGCCCTGATATGGACTGGTACAGTTTGTCGCTGTTTCCTGTAGCTGTACCTTGATAGATGGTATCAGTTAAACGATAGCTGCCTCAACGACAAGCATTCGCAGGGAGGCGATCGTGATGGTGGCTGTCCAGGACAGCGGTGTCGAGCCGCGGCTGAATTCCCGCATCGAGAAATTCCGCGACCTGTCGCCGGCCGATCGCCTGGCGACGGTCGGCGACGCCGCTCGTCTTGGGCAGGCGGATCGCGATGCCTTGCGCGGCGGCGGCCTGCCGCTCGATCTCGCCAACGGCATGATCGAGAATGTGGTCGGCACCTTCGAGATTCCGCTCGGCGTCGCCACCAACTTCACCATCAACGGTCGCGATTACCTCATCCCGATGGCGGTGGAAGAGCCGTCGGTGGTCGCCGCCGCCTCCTACATGGCGCGCGTCGCCCGCGGTTGCGGCGGCTTCGAGACATCGAGCACCGCACCGATCATGCGGGCACAGGTGCAGATACTCGGTCTGTCCGATCCGCACGGCGCACGCGCCAGGCTGCTGTCCGCCCGCGACCAGATCATCGCCGCCGCCAACGAGAAGGACCGGGTGCTGATCGGCCTCGGCGGCGGCTGCCGCGAGATTGAAGTGCAGGTGTTCGAGGAGACGCAAGTCGGACCGATGGTGGTGCTGCATCTGCTCGTCGACGTGCGCGACGCGATGGGCGCCAACACGGTCAATACCATGGCCGAGGCAGTCGCACCGATGATCGAGCGCATTTCGGGTGGCACCGTCCGGCTGCGCATCCTCTCCAACCTGGCCGACCTCAGGCTGGCGCGGGCGCGGGTGCGGCTGACGCCGAAGGCACTGGCGACGAAGGAGTTCACCGGCGAGCGTATCGTTGCCGGCATCGTCGAGGCCTGTTCGCTGGCGATCGTCGATCCTTACCGCGCGGCCACGCACAATAAGGGCATCATGAACGGCATCGATCCAGTCGTCGTCGCGACCGGCAACGACTGGCGGGCGATCGAGGCCGGCGCCCACGCCTGGGCGGCGCGCGGCGGCCGTTATACGTCGTTGAGCCGCTGGGAGATCGACGCCGCCGGAAACCTCGTGGGGACGCTGGAAATGCCGATGGCGCTGGGCATGGTCGGCGGCGCCACCAAGACGCACCCGGCCGCGCGCGCAGCGCTGAAACTCCTCGGCGTGACCACGGCGCAAGAGCTTGCCGAGGTCACCGTCGCGGTCGGGCTGGCGCAGAACATGGCGGCGCTCAGGGCGCTGGCAACCGAAGGCATCCAGCGTGGACACATGGCGCTGCATGCCCGCAACATAGCCATCGTGGCGGGCGCGAGCGGCGCGAATATCGATGCGGTGGCAAAGGAACTTGCGGCGGATCACGATGTGCGCGTCGATCGCGCCAGGGAAATCCTGCTCAGACTGGGCAAAGAGGAGGCCTGAGCGGTGAGCGAGGCAGCCGCACGCGGAAATCAGGCTCGGCTTTCCAGCCTGCTCAAAAGCCAGGAAGGCATCGTGCTGGTGCTGGCGGTGCTGGCCTTCGTGCTGTTCTCGTTGCTGCTGCCGTCCTTCTTCAGCCCCGGCAACATCCTAGCCCTGATCAGAAGCGTCTCGATTCTCGGCATCCTGGCGCTGGGAATGGCGCTGGTCGTCATCGCCAGGGGCATCGATGTCTCGATGATCGCAACGATGGTGGTGTCGGTGTCCTGGGCCTTCGTGATCGCCCGCTCGGGCTATTCGCTGGAATTCGCGCTGCTGATCGGCGCGCTGTTCGCGGTGGTCGCCGGCGTGCTGATCGGGATGCTGATCGCTTTCGGCGAGGTCGCGCCGATCTTCGCGACGCTTGCCGCCGGCTCCGTCATCTACGGCCTTGGCCGAACCTTCTTCTTCACGCTGGAGATGCAGAATGTGCCGCCAGGCGCCGAATGGTTCTCGCTGATCGGGCAGGGCCGCATCCTCGGCGTCCCGGTGACGGTGGTGGTCTTTGCCATGCTTTGCCTGGCGCTGCATCTGGTGCTCAGCCGCACGCGGTTCGGCTGGCAGACCTATGCCATGGGCAACAATCCGGGCGCCGCCAGGATCACCGGCATTTCCAACCGGCCGATGATCGTCGCGCAATATGCGATCAGCGCGCTGATCGCCTACGGCGCCGGGCTGGTGCTTGCCTCGTCGGCGTCGGCGATCAACGCCCGGCTTTTCAATTCGACGATGATCTACGACATCCTTCTGGTCGTCGTGTTGGGCGGCATCGGCCTGAATGGCGGCCACGGCAAGGTTCGCAACGTCATTCTGGGCACGATCTTCGTCGGCATCCTGCTCAACGGCATGACGATCATGAACATCGCCTACACGATCCAGAACCTGGTCAAGGGCGTGGTCCTGCTTCTGGCCATCGTCATCGACTCGCTCGTCAACCCACGCGACGAGCAGACGTCCCAGCAAGGGGATCTCTGACACCAATTTCAACGCCAAAATGCAATGGGAGGAAACCATGCGACTTCTGAAAACGACAAAGTGGCTGGCCGCGGCCTGCATCGCGCTTGCCGGTATCGTCACCGCCAGCGCCCAGGACAAGGGCCTGGAAAATCCGCGCTCGACGACGTTCCACAAGACGCTGGAAGGCAAGAAGGTCGTCTTCCTGCCGCTGTCGATGGGTTTCGACCTGACCGAAGGCTGGGCGGCGGTGATGCGCCAGCAGGCCAAGCGCCTCAAGTATGATTTCGAGATCCGCGACCCCGCCTGGAGCACCGACGCGGGAACCCGCGCGCTGCAGTCGCTGATCAGCGAGAAGCCGGACCTGATCGTCGCGCACAATCCCGACATCCAGTCCTACGCCCGGTTGCTGGCTCAGGCGCAGGCCGCCGGCATCAAAGTTGTGCAGATCAACCTGGAATCGAACACCCAGACCGATTCGTATGTCGGCGCCGACTGGACCGAGATCGGCGAACAGGCGGCGCAGGCCGTGGTCGACAAATGCAGCCCCGGCAAGGGTGCTTCGACCAAGGTCGCTATCGACACCGGCGTGCCGACGGCGGCATCCGACGTGTTCCAACTCGACGGCATCTACCGTGTCTTGAACCAGCATCCCGACATCCAGGTCGTTTCGCAGCAGGCCACCGAATACAATCCGGAAAAGGCGCGCTCGATCATGGAGACCGTGCTGCAACAGCATCCGGATCTTTGCGGCGCCATCGGCATCTGGGACAATCAGGACACCGGCACGGCGTCTGCGATCCAGCAGGCCGGCAAGGGCGACCAGGTCTTCCTCGTCACAAGCGGCGGCGGCAACAGGGTCGGCTGCGAGAATGTCGAGAAGGGCCTGTTCAATCTCTACATCAGCTACAACGTGCCGCTGCAGGGCGAAATCCTGAATGCGGAGATCGCAAGGCTGCTGCTCTCCGACGGTACCGCCGGCGAGACCAAGACGCTCTATTTCAATCCGCTGACGCAGATCACCAAGGCCAACGTCAACCAGCGCAATTGCTGGACGCTGGACGATCTGAAGTAGGGAATCCTGACTTATGGCCACCAGCGATGCGCTTTCACGGCTGCGGTACCGGCTTTTGCCGGACCGCCTGTTCGGCGAATTGCTGACCAAGAGCTGGATCGACAACGTCATTCCGGCATTGGCGCTGGTGGTCACGATCCTCGTCATGACGTGGATCATCCCTGGCTATTTCTCGGTCGGCAACCTTACCGATCTCGCCCGCCAGGTGTCGGAATTCGGCCTGATCGCACTGGCGCTCACCATCGTCATCCTCTCGGGCGGCATCGACCTCTCGGTCGGCTCGATGTTCGCGCTATGCGTGCTTGCCGCCCTGGTATCGATGAACGTTGCCGGCCTGCCGGTCGGCGTGGCATTGATCGCGACGCTAGCCACGGGCCTCGTCTGCGGGCTGCTCAACGGGGTGCTGATCGGCTATCTCAGGCTGCGCGCCTTCATCACCACTCTGGTGACACTGGTCATCTACCGGGCGCTCTACGACATCATCTTTCCCCGGCTTGCCAGCGCGATCGTCGGCTCGATGCCGGTCTCCCCGACCTGGGACCTGATCGGCTTCGGCACCTTCTACGGCCTGCCCGTCTCCTTCGCCATTTTCGCCGTCATCGCCCTTGGCGCGCATATCGTCCTGTCAAGGCTAAGGCCAGGATGGCGGTTGCGCGCCGTCGGCGGTGCGCGCCGCTCCGCCTACAATGCCGGCATCAACGTCAAGCTGACGGTTTGCCTCGCCTATGTCGCATCGGGCCTGCTGACCGCGATCGCTGCCTTTCTGTTTTCCGCCCGGCTCGGCAGCACCGGCGCCGACACCGGCATAGGGCTGGAGATTTCCGTATTGACCGCCGTGGTGCTTGGCGGCGTTTCGCTGGGTGGCGGCCGCGGTTCGGTCGGCAATGCGGTGATCGGCTCCATCCTGGTGCTGATCCTGACCAGCGGCCTCATCCGCCTGTCGATGCCCGGCTCGGTCAACCAGCTGATCCTCGGTCTGGTGCTGATCGCCGCCGTGCTGTTCGACGCCAAATGGGTGAAGAACCGCGGCAAGCTGTTGAGCAAAGTCTATGTCTCGCCGACCTATCTGAAGCTGCCGAATTTGACGCCGCCGACCGGAACCGACGTGCTTGCCGTCAATGACAGGCTTGGCGCGGCGGAGCTCATAGGGCTTGGCGCGGTCGAAGGTCCCGAGGACGTCGTCCTCGACCGCGACGACAATCTCTATACCGGTACGCGGCACGGTACGATCGTCCGTTTCCTCGCGCCCGACTATGCGCGCAGCGAGGTCTTCGCCCGTATCGGCGGTCATCCGCTGGGGCTGGCCTTCGCGCCGAACGGCGACCTGCTCACCTGCATCGGCGGCATGGGCGTCTACCGCGTCTCGCCGGACGGGACGGTGGCGAAGGTCACCGACGAAACCAATCGCAGCCTGCTGTCGGTGATCGACGATTCGCGGCTGCGGCTTCCCGACGATCTCGACATCGCGCCGGACGGGCGCATCTTCTTCAGCGAAGCGACGATCCGCTACGAAATGTCTGAATGGGCGGTCGATGCGCTGGAGGGCAGGGGCAACGGCCGGCTGATCTGCCACGATCCGAGGACCGGCTCGACCCGCACCATATTGCGCGGCCTGATCTTTCCCAACGGCGTCACCATTTGCCGCGACGGCCAGTCGCTGCTCTTTGCCGAGACATGGGCGTGCCGCATCAGCCGCTACTGGTTCGACGGACCGGACAAGGGCAAGCGTGAAATCTTCCTCGACAATTTGCCAGGCTATCCCGACAATCTCAACCGCGGCTCCGACGGAACCTACTGGATCGCGCTGCTCGGCATGCGCACCAGAACCTTCGATCTCGCCATGCGCAAGCCGGGTTTTCGCCGCCGCATGGCCAAGCGGATCGCCGCCGACGAATGGCTGTTCCCCAACATCAATCGCGGCTGCGTGCTGCGCGTGTCGGAAACCGGCGAGATCATCGACGCGTTGTGGGACGAGGCCGGCGAAAACCATCCCTCGATCACCTCGACCTGCGAGCACAAGGGCTGGCTCTATCTGGGCGGCGTCTCCAACAACCGCATCGGCCGCGTTCGCATCGAAGGCGCCGATCCGCAATGGACGGCGCATGACGATTACTGGGGGAAGCGCTGATGGCGGGGTTAGGCACGTTCGTCCGCCGGCTGTTTTCGGCTGATGATGCCGGCATCAGCGTGCCGGCCATGGACGGCGTCTTCAAACCGGACAACCGTCTGGAAGAGGCGGAGCGGCTGCTGTCGCTTCCCGCCATCGACAATCTCGTTGCGTCGCCAGCGAGACTGCTGTGCAGCAGCGGCAACACGCTCTTTCGGATCGACCTTGGGAGAGCGGGCGCTTCGGCGGTCGCAATAGCGGAGTTCGCGGCGCCGATCAGCTTTGTCGCATCCGCGCCCGATGGCCGCCTTGCCGTCGGCATCGAGGGTGAGGGCCTGCAAATCGGGCAGCCGGGCACCTGGAGGCGCATCGGCTTGCCAGGCGGCGTGGCGTCCTGCCTCACCGCCGGGGTCTTTACCGTGGATGGCTCGCTCTACCTGTGTGTCGGCTCGCGCAAGCATCCGGCGCGCGACTGGAAGCGCGATCTGATGGAGGGCGGCAGCAGCGGCGTCGTGCTCGCCATCGATCCGGACAGCGGCTCCCAGCGTGAGCTTGCAGCCGGATTGGCATTTCCCAACGGCGCGGTCATGCTCGGCAACGGCCGTCTGGCGATCAGCGAAAGCTGGCGCCATCGTATCGTCGCCCTTGATCCG
>NZ_RZPQ01000321.1:0-6281 GCF_003999135.1 Mesorhizobium sp. M7A.F.Ca.CA.004.06.1.1
ATCTTGTTCTGGTTCGCCACTTGAAACAATCCTCGTTACTGACAGTGCCTTATTTCACCGCACCCTGAGTGATGCCGGAGATGAACTGCTTCGACAGAACGATGTAGAGCAGCGTGATCGGCAACGCCGCCAGCGTCAGCCCGGTGAATAGCACGCCCCAGTCGGTGGTGAATTCGCCGACGAAGACGGTGAGGCCCTGCGGCAGCGTCTTGAGATTGTCGGAGGTGATCAGCACCAGCGGGAAGAAGAAGTCGTTCCAGATGGGCACGGCGTTCTGGATTGCGACGATGACGAGCGCCGGGCGCGCCAGCGGCAGCATGATCGATCGCATGATGCGAAATTCGCTGGCGCCGTCCATGCGCGCCGACTCTTCCAGTTCGCGCGGCAAAGTCCGGAGGAAGCCGGTCATGATGAACACCGCCGAGGGAATGCCCATGGCGACATAGACCAGCACCAGGCCGGCATAGCTGTCGACCAGCCTCAGCGAATCCAGCTGGATGAACAGCGGAATGATCGCCAGTTTCAGCGGCACGGTCATGCCGCTGAGGAAAAACATCAGCACCAGCGCGCTCAGCCTGAACTGGTAGCGGGCAATCGCATAGGCGGCCATGGTGCTGAACAGAAGGATCAGCGCCACCGCGGCCATGGTGATGCCGACGGAATTGGCGAGGTAGCGCACGAAATTGGTTTCGCTCCACACCCGCTCGGCATTGGCCAGCGAGAAGTGCGCCGGCAGGGCGAAGGGCGAGCTGAAGATCTCGGCATTGGTCTTGAAGGACGACATCACCATGACGAACAGCGGATAGATCATGATGACGGCATTGACCGCCAGCATCAGCTGGATGGCGCCGTTCTTCAACAGCTCGCCGGGTTCCCTGGTGCCGTTTGTTTCGCTCACAGTTCGATCTCACGACGGCGCAGATAGCGAAGCGCGATAGCGGTGACGCCGGCAACGATGATGAACATCATCACGGCCAGTGCGCTACCCTGGCCGAAATCCTGGATGCCGGTCGTCGTCGAGCCGAAGGCGGTGCGGTAGAAATAGAGGCCGAGCACGTCGGTGGCGCCGCCGGGCGAACCGGTAAGGCCGGCCATCACATACGGAATTTCGAACCAGTTGAAGCTGCCGATGAAGGTCAGGATGGTGACGATGGTGACGCTGGGCGCTATCAGCGGCCACACGATCTTGGTCATCAGCACATAGTCGCCGGCGCCGTCGAGACGGGCGGCCTCGATCACGTCCTTGCTGACGCGCTGCATGCCGGCCAAAAGCACCAGGGTCGGGAAGCCCAGCCAGTGCCAGACATTGGCGAACAGGACGCTGCCGAGTGCGGTGTGTTCGTTGCCGAGCCACGGGATGGCGCTGATGCCGACCAGCGCCAGCGTCTGGTTCACCAGACCGAACAGCGGGTGCAGAAACAGTTTCCACAGGAAGCCGACGATGACCGCCGACAGCACGACGGGAAGAAAGACGATGACCTGGTGGATGCGGTGGCCGGGCAGTGCCTTCAGCAAGGCGTAGGCGAGCAGGAAGGCGGTGCCGTTCTCGAACACCATCAGCGCCACGAAGGCGATGATGTTGTGCTTCAGCGCATTGTAGGTCCAGTCGCTGTAAGGCTGTTCAAACAGCACCTTGCGGAAGTTTTCAAAGCCGATGAATCCGGTCGGCTGCAAGCCGTTGAACTCATAGAAGGCAAGGCGGAAGGCCGACAGCAGCGGCCAGAGCACGAACAACACCATGACCACCAGGGCCGGTGTCAGCAGGGACGCGATCCAGAGTGACCGGCGCCACGGAAAGGCTTTTGTGGTGTGGCGCCGGCCGATGTTCATGTCACTTGCCCTGGAAAGGCTTGTACCATTTGGCGAGGCCGCTGGTCAGGTCGGCGGCGAGCTGGTCCGGGGTGATCGAACCCGACATCATCTTGGTGATGTCGCCCTGCAGCAGCTCCGATCCCGTCGGCTTCTCGAAACGGAAGTAGACGACATTGATATGCGGCATGGCAGTTTCGTTCAACTTGGCGACATGGGCGAGAAGCTCGTCCTTGATGACGACGCCCTTGATCGGCGAGATGTTGCCGAGCAGAGCGGAGAACTTGTCGCCGAACTCCTTGGTGCCCATCCAGTTGACCAGCTTCAGCGCGGCCTCCTTGTTGGCCGACTTGGCGTTGACGGCATAGCCGCCATCGAAGAACTTGGTCACCTGCGGTGTGTCGCCGGCCTTGGCCATTGGCGGGGCGACAAAGTCCATGTTGATGGCCGGGTTCTGGGTGCGGTAGCTGGCGATATCGAAGCTGCCGCCGGCCAGCATCGCCGCCTTGCCGCTGATGAACAGCTGGCCGGCGGTGTCGTAGTCGATGCCTTCGAAGCCGGGCGGCATGTAGTCGCGCAGTTCGAGCAGCATGCCGAGCGCCGCAACATAGCGCGGGTCCTTGAAGGTGGTCTTGCCCGACGTCAGGTCCCTGACAAAGTCCTGGCCGAGGAACGGGTTGGTGAAGATGGCCACGAACATCTCGTTGAACCAGCTGGTGCCCATGCCGTTGGCCAGGGGGTAAATACCCTTGTCCTTCAGCGCCTTGCTGACGGTTATGAACTCATCCCATGTGGTCGGCGGCGTCAGCCCGGCCTTGGTGAAGACGTCCTTGTTGATGAACAGGCCGAGCGTCTGCGAGGCGAAGGGCAGGGAATAGACCTTCTTGTCGGCGCGGTAGGTGCCGGCCACCAGCGCATCGGCGGGCTGGTTGGCGAGTGAAGGCACCGTGGTCAGATCCTGCGGCTCGAAATAGCCAGCCTTGACGAACTGCTCCAGCCAGCCATAGGCGTGGGTGTGGATGACGTCGCCGCCCTTGCCGGCGGCCAGCGCCGTCGAGACAATCGTCGGATAGTTCTCATCCGGGAACGACTCGAACTTCACATGAATGTCCGGGTTGGCCTTGGCGAAATCCGCGAAAAGTTCATTGTAGGCAGCCTTGTCTTCCTGGCGCCAGGTCCAGAACGAGATGTCGGTTGCATGTGCCACGCTGGCTGCGAGTCCCCATGCGAAAGACGCGGCCGCGAGGGCCAGACCAATCTTTCTCCTGCTCATGTTGCAATCTCCCAATGCGCTTGATGCGCTTTTTACGACCATTATCAAATCATAGTTCTTGCCGTCTGGAAAGATAGTTTGTAAAGTTTCCTAACTAATAAGGATCTGGACGCGGCAACCCGCTTCGTCCGGCGTGTGCGGTGGATAACGGTGACCCAGAAAATCATTGCAGGCGTGGATATCGGCGGCACCAAGACGCGGATCATGGCGTGCCAGGGCGAGCGTACGATCGCCGACGAGGTGCTGGTGACGGAGACCTGGCGCATCCGCCAGATGGAAACCGATGCCACGACGCTGGCTGGGATCGTCGCGGGATTGTGCGGCGGGGTCGCGCCCGCTGTGCTGGCCGTTGGCGCGCATGGTTGCGACACGGGTGAACAATGCCTTCGCTTCCAGGCGCTGCTGGCAAGCAGGACCGGTGGTGCGGTGCAGGTGGTCAACGATGCCGAGCTGATGGTTCCTGCCGCTGGCTATATCGACGGCATCGGCGTCGTCTCCGGCACAGGCTCGATCGCGGTGGCACGCACGGCCGATGGCAAGATGCTGGCAGCCGGTGGCTGGGGCTGGATCCTTGGCGACGAGGGCAGCGCGCCGGCATTGGTGCGCGAGGCGGCGAAAGCAGTCCGGCACAGCCTCGACCGGGGCCAGGATGGTGACCCGCTGATTGCCGGGCTGATGCGCGAACTGGGTACAGACGACCAGACCAAGCTTGGCATCCTGCTCAACGAAACGCGTGGTGCTGCGGTCTGGGGCCGCTATGCCAATGCCGTATTCGACGCGGCGATCGCCCGCTCGGCTCTGGCTATCCGTGTTATCAGCGAAGGCGGGGCAGGGTTGGCCGCATTGGTCGCACTCTTGATCGAACGCGGCGCCAATCCCGCCCTTGTCGTGGCTGGCGGCGGGGTCATCTCGGAGCAGCCGATGTTGATGACGGCATTCGTCGAGGCCATGGCAAAGGTCTCGCCGTCGAGCCAGGTGCTGCTGCTGCGCGAGCCGCCGGTGCTGGGTGCGGTCGCCTTGGCGAGACGACTGCTGGTCGGTCAGGGCCAATCTTTGGGAATTGGAGCGGTTTGAATGATGAAGCGTATCGGCTATCGCCCGGCGGTGGCGCGCCAGACGGAAAGTCTCGAAATCGGCCGGCGTTCGGTGGCCTCGTCGCTTGACGACCTCGATCTCCGCGCTTTTGCCGGCAAGACGATCGGGCTTGCCGGCATCGGCGCCAGCTATCAGGCAGCGCTGGCCGGTGCGCTTTATCTGCGCGCCTCCGGTATCAAGGCTTTTGCCTATACGCCGACCGATCTCTATGGCCGGACGGATGCAGCCGCCGATGCGTTCATCGCGCTGTCGGCCTCCGGGCAGAGCCGCGAAATCTACGACGTCATGCGCGAGGCGTCGGGCGCGCCGCGCCTGGCGGTCTGCCGTGGCAGCGGCAATCCGCTGGCTGATCTGACTGGTGCTGTGCTTGCCACGGATTCTGGCGCCGACAATGGCGCAAGCTCCACCGGCTATACCGGGACCTTGCTGGCGCTTGGCATGCTGATCGGCAGGCTTGCCGGCAACAGCTTCGATTGGGCGCGTTTGCCTGCCGCCGCAGCCGCCGTTCTTTCCGGCGCGACGCAAGCTGCTGGGCAGGCGGCACGGCTGCTGCAGGGCAGAACATCCATCGACATCGTTGGCGCCGGCGTCGGCTTCGCCAATGCCGGCGAGGCGGCGATGCTGATCCGCGAGGCGGTGAGGGTGCCGGCATCCGGATGGGATACGCTGAACTACCTGCACGGACCGATGGAATCGCAAGATGCGGCGACCGGACTCATTTGCATCGGTGATGGCCGCGAGGTGAAGATCGCGCAGGATGTTGCGGCCTTCGGTTGTCACTCGGTGCTGGTGACACGGCGCGTCGATGTCGCTGCCGCCGACAGGCTAGTGGTGATTTCCATCCCGGCACTCGGCAACGACATGGCCGATGCCATACTGGAGATCATCGCCATCCAGCTCATTGTCGGCGACATGCAGGACGCCGCCGGCCTCGCCGACATTACGTTCCGCTACCGCCAGACCGACACCAAGCTGAAGCCGTGGTCGCCGACCGAGGTGTAGCCTGTCCTGTTCGCGCATTTTCCGCTGCGTTCGACCTTCGGTTTGAGATCCTGCTTGCGGAAATTGCCAAACTGCCCGGCAATGAGGCATTCAGGGGAACATGCATGCGCCTTTGAGTCGTGCTGGTGATTTTGCGCGCGGCCAATAGGATTTTCAGGGCAAAAGGTCGAACGGCTGAGATGGCGGCTGCGGAAATCCCCAATCTGACCGAGAGCGCCCGCGCCGTGCTTCGTGTGCTCGCCGCGCATGGGCCGGTGACCCGGCCGAAACTCGGCGCCATGCTCGACCTGTCGAAACCGACCATGTCGGCGGCGGTGTCGGAACTGAGCGCCTTGGGTCTTGTGGCGTCGCGCGGACTGGAGCGTGGCGCCATCGGCCGCACGGCGACGGTCTACGGCATCGGTCCCGGCGCGGGCTACGCGATCGGCATCGATGTCGGCGCCGCCCAGGTGCGTGCCGTCGCCTATTCGATGGACGCGCAGAAGCTGGCGTCGGCGGAAGAACCGATCCCGGAAACGATAGCCGGCGATGCCGACGCGGTCGGCGCTGTCGTGCTGTCGGTGGCGCGTGCCACAATGGCCAAGGTGGCCAAGAGTTTTCGCGCGCTGCGTGCCATTGCGGTGGCGGTGCCGCGCATCGTCTCCAACGATCGTTTTGACCGGCCCGGCGGGCCGTCCGCCGTGCTTGGCCTGCTGCGGCGCAGTGTCAAAGTGCCGATCATCCTGGAAAACAACGTCAATTGCGCGGCCATCGGCGAGATGCACTTTGGCGCCGCGCAAGGCCACCAGACCTTCGCCTTTCTGCAGGTTGGCGTGCGGGTCGGCCTCGGCCTCATCACCGAAGGGCGTTTGTTTCGCGGAGCCGGCGGTGCTGCCGGCGAAATCGGCCGCATGCCGTTTCCGTGGTCGGCCAGCGAGACGCCCTATCGTGAAGGGCTCGAACATTATCTCGGCTCGCGGGCGCTGATCGAGCGCTGTCGTGTCGACTGGCCCGCTGGGGAAGGCGCGCCGCCCGACTCGGCCAAGGATCTGTTCGCGCGTGCTCTGGAGGGCTCAGCGTCGGCGGTAGCGGCAGTCGCGCGTCATGCAGCCGCTATCGGCCG
>NZ_RZPQ01000322.1:0-6280 GCF_003999135.1 Mesorhizobium sp. M7A.F.Ca.CA.004.06.1.1
CAGGCGGTGCCGCTCATAGGGTCCCGGCATGGCAAGTGAACCGGTCTTCTCGGCCGAGAAGCCGAAGCGGCGCGTCTCGGCCATGCCGCTATCCTTTTGGTCGGCGATGCGCCCTATTACGCGCGCTTCGGCGATGGCATGGCGCATCAGCGCCGAGCCGATGCCGGCATTCTTGAGCGACGGGTCGACGGCAAGTGGGCCAAGCAGCAGCACGGCCGCACCGCCCTCGCCCAGCCTGACATCCCACAGCCGCACGGTGCCGGCCACGCCGCCCGAAGCATCGCGGGCGACGAAGGCCAGGCCTTCCGAGGGCCGCCGGCCACGCCGCAGCTTCTCCGACGACTTTTTCCTGCGCTTCGGCCCCATGGCCCGATCGAGCAACGCCTCGCGCGCCGCAACATCGGCGGCGGTTTCGGCGACCATCACAGAGGCCGGTGCGTGGCCCCCAATTTCAACTGGCATTTCCATTTCAACTGACATTTCCATTTCCGCAATCCCTGGCGAGCGGAGATCTGTTCCACAGGCGAGCCCGGGGGGACGACACGCGCCCACCGGGGATGATCTGATCGGCTCTCTCAGCGCATTTTCAGGCGAAGTTGTGTCCGGTTCGCCGTCCGAAAATGCGCTGAGGAAGCGCCGTCAGATCACATAGGATCGGAGAGGCTCGAAGCCGTTGAAGGCGACCGCCGAGTAGGTGGTCGTGTAGGCGCCGGTGCCTTCGATCAGCACCTCGTCGCCGATGGTCAGCGACAAAGGCAGCGGATAGGGCGTCTTCTCGTACATCACGTCGGCCGAATCGCAGGTCGGGCCGGCGAGCACGCAAGGTGCGGTCTCCGTGCCGTCATGCGGCGTGACGATCGGGTAGCGGATCGCCTCGTCCATCGTCTCGGCAAGACCGCCGAACTTGCCGATGTCGAGGAACACCCAGCGCACATTGTCATTGGCCGCTTTCTTCGAGATCAGCACGACTTCCGACTTGATGACGCCGGCATTGCCGACCATGCCACGGCCCGGCTCGATGATGGTCTCGGGAAGCGCATTGCCGAAATGCTTGCGCAGCGCCGAGAAGATCGCCTGGCCATAGGCCTGGGCGGCTGGCACGTCACGCAGATAGCGCGTCGGGAAACCACCGCCCATATTGACCATCTTCAACACGATGCCTTCTTCGGCGAGCGTCGCGAACACCACCTTGGCGTCGGCCAGCGCACGGTCCCAGGCGGTCAGGTCGGTCTGCTGCGAGCCGACATGGAACGACACGCCATAGGCGTCGAGGCCGAGCCCCTTGGCATGGCGCAGCACGTCGACGGCCATCGCTGGCACGCAGCCGAACTTGCGCGACAGCGGCCATTCCGCGCCCTCGCCATCGGTCAGCACGCGGCAGAACACGCGCGCGCCTGGAGCGACGCGAGCGATCTTCTCGACCTCTTCGACGCAATCGACGGCGAACAGGCGGATGCCGAGCTGGTAGGCGCGTGCGATGTCACGCTCCTTCTTGATGGTGTTGCCGAAGGAGATGCGGTCCGCCGGCGCACCGGCGTCCATCGCCATCTCGACTTCGGCAACGGAAGCGGTGTCGAAGGACGAGCCCATCGCAGCAAGCAGGCGCAGGATTTCCGGCGCCGGGTTTGCTTTCACCGCATAGTAGATTTTTGAATCGGGCAGCGCCTTCTCGAAGGCGCGGAAATTGTCGCGCACGACATCGAGGTCGACGACGAGGCAGGGACCGGTCGGACGTCGGGTGGCGAGGAAGTCAAGGATGCGCTGGGTGGCCATCGGGGTCTCTCCATCAGCGCCTTTCGGCGCGCAATAAGGCTGCGGGACGCGGGCTGTCAGCCTCGCGAACACGCGGTGGACAAAGGCGGGACGGATATCCATGGAACCAGCCGGTGGAGACCCCGGAACCATGAAGCGCCGTCTCGCGGCGGTGAACCTTGGCCTTGCCCGGCCTCGGTTCGCTTTGTCTGCCTTGGCTTGGATGGGAGACCCGTCCGCACTGCCGGCAATGAAGGTGTGCCTCTTCAGTAACCCCGGTTTTTGGACAACCGGCAGAACACCAGAAAGGCCCGCACCGTCGTTGCTTCAAGGTGTCCTCGGGCTGGCGGTTGGCCGCTAGACCGACTGGAGGGGTTGGCTCCAGTTACCTTACCGATTTCCCTCACCATTCGAGGATCGGCGGACACCCACAGGCACGTGCGACTTTGGGCAAGCGCGATATAAGGGCGAAGACTTTCACAATCAATAAAAATCGTATCGCAGGTTGTAAAATTTCTGGTGTCGAACAATGTTGCGGCAACCGTATCCGGATATCGAACGATGACAGGCACGCACGGCCCTCTCAACGCCTTTCTCGATCTTCGCCAGATGCCAGTGGCACATGCCCAGCTAGGCCCGCTGGCCGGCCTGCGGCTGGCCGTCAAGGACATCTACGACGTCGCCGGCTACCGCACCGGTTGCGGCAATTTGCAAAAATTCGCCGAAAGCCACGCAGCCTCGCGCACCGCACCCGCCGTGCAGATGATCCTCGATGCTGGCGCACGCTTCGTCGGCAAGACGCAGACCGACGAGCTTGCCTTCGCGTTGTTCGGCCAGAATGCGCATTTCTCGTTTCCGGTGAACCCGGCGGCACCCGACCGCGTCACCGGCGGCTCCTCATCGGGGTCGGCGGCGGCGGTGGCGGGCAGGCTGGCCGATATCGCCACCGGCTCAGACACCGGCGGCTCGATCCGCGCCCCGGCGAGCTTTTGCGGACTGATCGGGCTGCGCACCACGCATGGCCGCATTCCGCTCGACGGCACGATGAAGCTGGCGCCGAGCCTCGACACGTTCGGCTGGTTCGCCGACGACATCGAGACCTACGAGACCGTCGGCAAGCTGCTGCTCGGCCGCGATCCGCACCAGCACGTGTTGGACCGGCCGCTGGCGCTGGATTGGCTGGATGGATTGGTCGCCCGCCCGGCGCTGGCCGAATATGGTGAAATGAAGGGGCTGGCGGGCGCGGTCTTCGGCGTGCCGGCGACGCCGGCAATCCGCTTCTCCTCATCTCCCGATGAACTCTATTGGTGCTTTCGCCGGCTGCAGGCCAGGGAGGCCTGGGCGGTGCATGGCGAATGGATCACCAGCGGCGAGCGCGGCCTCGGCCCCGGTGTCGAGGAGCGTTTCGGCTTTGGCCGTGCCGTCGATGACAGGACAGCCCAGGCCGAGAAGGTGCGACGTCTGACCTTTCGCGGCGAACTGAACGCCCTGCTCGGCAGGAACGGCTTCCTTGTCCTGCCGACCGTGCCTGGTCCGGCGCCTTACGTGGACAGCACGCCGGAGCAGTTCCAGGCCTATCGCGAACGGGCGCTCCAACTTCTGTGCCTGGCCGGCCTGTCTGGTTTTCCACAGATCACGCTGCCCGTCGGCTCGGTCGCCGGCGCCCCGTTCGGCCTGTCGCTGCTTGGCCCTTCCGGCAGCGACATTGCCCTGATACGGCTCGGCCGGAAACTTCTCGACGCGGCACGAAAGGCCTGACCATGGACACACTGACGCGCATGCGTGCCTTCATCGACGTGGTCGAGGCCGAGGGCTTTTCGGCGGCGGCGCGCAAGATCGGTCGTTCCAAGGCCTTGCTGTCGAAATATGTGCGCGAGCTGGAGGACGAACTCGGCGCTTTGCTGCTCAACCGCACCACGCGCCAGTTCTCGATGACCGAGGCCGGCCATACCTATTACCGGCGCGCCTCGGAGATCGTGCGCGAGGTCGACAGCCTGGCCGACGCGGTGCGTGAATCCTCCGGCGACGTGCGCGGCCGGATCAAGCTGTCGGCGCCGCGCACCTTCGCCGACGCGCCGATCGGCCAGTCGCTGATCGACTTCGCCAAGCAGCATCCCGACATCGTGCTCGACATCCAGCTCGACGTCCGCTTCGTCGATCTGGTCGAGGAGGGCTTCGATCTTGCGGTGCGCATCTCGCGGCTGGAGAACTCGTCGCTGATCGCCAGGCGGCTGGCGCCGTTTTCGATAAAGCTCTGCGCCTCCCCCGAACTGATCGCCAGGCATGGCATGCCGACAAGGCCGCAGGATCTCAGCCGCATGCCTTGCATCGTCGACACCAATGGCCGCGGACTGAACAACTGGCCGTTCAAGGGCGACAATGGCGATCCGGTGAGCGTTTCGGTGTCCGGTCCGGTCGAGGTCAACAGCCCGATGACGGCGAGAGCCGCGGCCGTGGCGGGCCTCGGATTTACCGTCCTGCCGGATTTCATCGCCGCGCCCGACCTCGCGAGCGGCCGGCTGGTGGCGGTGATGGATGACCGTATCCTGTCGGGCGGCGGCATCTTCGCCGTCTACCCGCACCGCCGCTATCTGCCGGCGAAAGTCCGCGTCTTCGTCGACTTCCTGGTGCAGTGGTTCAGGACGCGCGAGGCTGGCTGACCGGCATCGATAGTCTCATGGTCCCAATTTCGCCCCCTTTCTGGTAACTCTCGGCAACTCTTCCGAGGCCTATGGACCGAGAATGAATCTGAAACGGCACGCAATCATGCTGGCTTCGGCCTTGGCGGCTACTTTTGCCGCCACTGGACCGGCTTACGTGCATCCGCATGTCTTCGCCGAGGCCCGCCTCGATGTGATTCTCTCCCCGGATCACCAAAGCGTGAAGGCTCTCCGTCATCTCTGGCGCTTCGACGATCTGTTTTCCTCGACCGTGATGATGGAGTTCGACAAGAACTCCGACCTGAAGCTCGATGACAAGGAGCTGAAGGAAGTCGCCGACACCGTTCATGCCTCGCTGGCCGAGTTCAATTACTTCCAGCTCGTCACCGTTGACGGCAAGGACGTGGCGATGACGCCGCCGCCGCATCTGATGGCCAATTTCGACAACGATCAGCTGATCATCCTGTTCGAGTCCGAACCGAAGGTGCCGATCAAGCTCCACGGCAAGATCGATATCGGCGTCTACGATCCGACATTCTACACGGCGATCGACTTCACCGAGGACTCCAACATCACGGTTGAAGGCCTGCCCTCGAACTGCACCAGCAAGGTGGTCCGTCCGGACCCGGACGAGGCCATCAAGGAAAACCAGAAGACCCTCACCGATGCCTTTTTCAACGATCCGACCGGCACCGATATGAGCAAGATCTTCGCCACCAAGCTCGAACTGACCTGTCAGCCAGAAGGATGAAGCCGGTGACGAAACCGTCCCTGCGTTTGGCATTCGGCCTGTTGGCCCTCACTGTCGCCATGATGCATTTCGCCGACGCCGCTCATGCCCAGAGTTCGCTCGGCATCGGCGTCAATGACGGCATGGCGCCGACCACCGGCCCGTTCGCCCATATCCTGATGTGGATCAATCTCAGGCAGCAGGAATTCTACCGCGCGCTGGCAACGGCGATGAAGGCGATGCGCCAGGACGGCAGCAAGATCTGGATACTCGTCGGCCTGTCCTTCGCCTACGGTATTTTCCATGCCGCCGGCCCCGGCCACGGCAAGGCCGTGATCTCGTCCTACATGGTGGCCAATGAAGTGGCGTTGCGGCGCGGCATCCTCTTGTCCTTCGTCTCGGCGCTGCTGCAGGGCCTGACCGCGATCGCGGTGATGGGGGTCGCCTATTTCGTCCTGCGCGGCACCTCCGTCTCGATGACGGACGCGGCCTGGTTCATGGAGATCATGAGCTTTGTCTTCGTCACCCTGTTCGGCGCCTGGCTGCTGTGGCGCAAACTCGGCCCCGCCGTCCTGCGTCTGTTCGGCAAGGGCCCGGCCTACAGCCTGTCGGCGGCTCATGCCGGCCATTCTCACGCCGGTCATTCTCATGGGGGTCATTCTCATGGGGGCCATTCGCACGGCGCGCATTCGCATGCCGGTCACTCCCATGCAGCTCCCAGCCATTCGGCGCATGCTCATTCGCACGCGCCACACGCGCATGACCATGTGCACGGCCCTTCGCACGATCATCACGATCATGCCGAACACGATCACGCTCATCACGATCACGCGGCCGGCGAAGTCTGCGATACCTGCGGCCATTCGCACGCACCCGATCCGGCGCTGCTGTCGGGCGACCGCTTCGACTGGCGCACGGCGTGGACGGCGGTGGCGGCGGTCGGCATCCGCCCCTGCTCCGGCGCCCTGATCGTGCTGAGCTTCGCCTTGCTCAACGGCCTCTGGCTCGGCGGTTTGCTGTCGGTGCTGGCGATGTCGCTGGGCACCGCCATCACCGTATCGGCACTGGCGACACTGGCGGTGCCCGCCAATACCCCTGAGGTTTAGTCCGCCGCCTCCGTAAGCGGGATGAGAGCGAC
>NZ_RZPQ01000323.1:0-6258 GCF_003999135.1 Mesorhizobium sp. M7A.F.Ca.CA.004.06.1.1
AAGCACTGCCCGGCAATCCCTATGACGGCCACACGCTGGCAAGCGTCATCCCCGACATGGAAAAGACCATCGGCAACGAGATCGGCCGCATCCTCGCCGACGCCGGCTATCGCGGCCACAACGCACCGCAGAGCCACAAGCTCAGGGTCTTCACCGCGGGCCAGAAACGCCGCGTCACCCCAGCCATCAAGCGCCAGATGCGACGGCGGTCGGCGGTCGAGCCCGTCATCGGCCACATCAAGAGCGAACACAGAATGGGCCGCAACTACCTCGCCGGCCAGCAGGGCGACACCCTCAACGCCATCCTGGCCGCCGCCGGCTACAACTTCTCCCTCCTGCTCAGGTGGCTGAAGGGGTTTTTGTCGCTCTTGATTGCCCTGCTTCAAATCCGGCCGAAGCCGGTCGCCGCTTAGGGCTCGGATTGTTCACGGTCGACTAGTGAGCACTCTCCAATATGTTAGGCTCTGTCGCAGTAGCGCAACAAGCTCAGTCTTTGGATGGGTGGTATGAGGATGAGACGACTGAATGTGTACAGGCTCAGTCTTTTTATCGAGGCTCTCGTTTTTGTCGTAAGCGCGTTCGGTGCGACGTGGCTTACCAGCTTTGTGAACGCGCCATGGTGGACATATGTGATTATAGCGGCCATCGCTATGGGCATGTTCGTCGCCGTGCGTGGGGTCCTTTCTGAGCCGCAACGTATGGGACTCTTGGCACACAACTCGGCAGCGACCTCTGCGTGAACCCAGACGCCTTGAAAATGTGCCCGATGCGTCCGGATTTTTGGCGGTGATCTTCATCAAATGCGATGAGCTGCAATTTCTGGCGACGGCCACGCTAAGGGCGGGCCTCCAGCACCATGTTGAACGGTGTCTCCGCGGCGCGACGCAATCGCTTGAAGCCGCCGCCGGTCACAACCTTGCGCAGCCTCGCCTCACCGGCCTGGGCTCCAAGCGCGAGCCCGACTTCCTGCGACACGGATGCGGGCGTGCACACGAAAGTGGAAGCGGCATAGTAAACGCGGCCGACGGGATTGAGGTTCGCCGCCAGATGATCATGCGCGAACGGCTCGACGATCATCCACGTGCCGTCCGGCTTGAGCGATCCGTGGACATGGGTGGCGGCGCCCGTCGGGTCGCCCATGTCGTGAAGGCAATCGAAGAATGTGACGAGGTCATAGGTTCCGGGATAGCTCTTGGCGGCCGCCACGTCGAACCGCGTGTTAACGCCGACGCCGGCTACCTCGGCCGCCTTGCGGGCGCGCTCAATCGAAGGGGCATGATAGTCGAAGCCGACGAAGCGCGAATTGGGGAAGGCCTGTGCCATGAGCACGGTCGATGCACCATGACCGCATCCAACATCCGCGACGTCCACGCCGCGTTCGAGCTTCTCGACGACGCCCTCCAAGGCCGGCAGCCAGGAGTCGATCAGATTGGCATTGTAGCCTGGACGGAAGAACCGTTCCGTACCGCGAAACAGACACGCGCTATGATCGTGCCACCCGACGCCCTTGCCGGACTGGAATGCCTGCCTCACCTTTTCTTCATCGAGCCACAGCGCGGACAGGAACTCGAATGCGCCTGCCATGAAGGCCGGGCTGTCTTCATCAGCGAACACCAGCTCTTGCTCGGCGTTGAGATAGAATTTGTCGCTCGCTTCATCGTAGTCGACGTAACCCGCCGCCGCCTGCCCGGAAAGCCATTCCCTTACGAGGCGTTCCTGGGTGCCGGTGCGTGTCGAAAGTTCGGCGGCCGTCATCTTGCCGCCTTCGCGCAATGCCTTGAACAGGCCGAGTCTGTCCCCCAGCAGGACTCCCGCGCCCGTTGCGATCGCACCGAGATCGCCGACCATTTTCCCCAAGAATGCGTCCAACTTTTCCTGATTCGCTTCAGACATCTGAATCTCCCTTTGGGTTCAATCTCTCCAGGCGACGGAGCCGTGCTCGTCATGAGGCGCCTTGAGCATCAGATGCTCGAAGACATGCAGATATCCCCGGCGGCTCATTCCGCGCTGCCGATCCTGCACCAGACCATATGGGTGACGACCGGCGCGGTGGTCGGGAATGACAGCCACCTCCATGCCGTTGAAAAGCAGGAAATCCGTCACTTTGCCCTCGTCGGTAACCGGCGGAGCCGGAGTGGTCGTCACCAGGGCAAGCCCTGTTGCAGCAGGTATCCTTGGGCAGCCTGTCAGAACATCGATGACTCCGGTTGTGGTGCCGGGGTGGGCGATCAGGGGCCAAGTGATTGTTCCGCGGCGGCTGTATGTTGTGGTAAGGTGATCATGCGAACTCTTGTTGGTCGGTCACGTGTTTTGCGGATGACCCGCATGTACTGTGCCAAATGAGAAAACCATTCAAACGCAATCCAGTAGATCTGACTGTATCCGACATTGTCGGAATTTGGACATCGCCGAACGCGAAGCGCTCGGGGCTTGTGACGATACTTGAGCGTGCTGCTTCGGAGGAGGGATGAGCCTCGAACCGGCCGCGAGGCCTTTTTCTGGCAACGGATATTCCGGCCGGGTTAGGCCGCGAGGAAAGCGACGGTGAATAAGAGGTAGAGGACCAACCGTTTTGAGCGGGTAGTTGCCGTGTTGCGCCCCCAGGCAAAGGCCAGCACCACGGAGCAGTATTTCTGGTGGCGATACTACAACGCCTTTTAGTGCCGGTTACCCGTTTTTACCCAGTTGGCCTGGTGCATTCAGAGCGAGCTCGTTGGAAACCGCTTATTGTGGCTATGAGCGAACTCGGGATGGAGGAGTGGACCCAAAAATTGGCAAAATGCCCCAGGGAGGATTACATGGGTCGCTCATTCCCCGTACTCGTTACAGGTGCGCGTCGCTTCGCAAACAGCTTGCTTTTGACTTGGCGTTTTTTGCCGTCTCGGCATCGCTCACTAATTCGGCCGCTGCCGACACCGTGAACTGGCGTCAATTCGAAGGGACCAGCATAACTTGGGCCTACGACATCCACCCCTATGCGGATGCTCTCGCTGCGCAATTTCCGGAGTTCGAGAAGCTGACCCGGCATCAAGGTCACGCCGGAACTCTACCCAGACGATTCTTACTGGAACAAGATGACGATCCAACTGACGACGAAGTCGCCAGCATGGGATGTGTTCGGCACTGGCATTCAGCCCGCGTAGGACCTCGCTCCGAGTGGCGCCCTGGAGCCGCTGGACAAATACCTGAGCGATTGGAAGCTTACCGATGCTGGATACGACTACATTACGTGGACATGATCAAGAAGTGCGCGGCTCCTTCCTTCGCGTCCGGCCGCAGCGCGATGACGATCGACTCAAATATGTTCGGCTTCTGGAACGATGTTGCGGGGAAGCCGGCATCCGGCAAGATCGCCTTCGCTCCGCCGCTGCACGCACCGAGCGCCACGAGCTTGGAGTCTGACATCTGGATCTGGGCTCTCGCCATGAACGCGGCTTCCGAAAAGAAGGGCACGGCCTGGCTGTTCATCCCGTGGGCCACCTCCAAGCAGGTGGCGCTCAAGGGTGCCCTTGCTGGCCAGCTCGTCAATCCGCCGCGCACGTCGACCTGGCAGACGACACCTGGACTAAGTACGCTTCGCAGCCCGAGTTCAACAACTTCGTTGACAGCTTCAAAAAGATACAGGACCAAGCCGCGCTGGCTTTCACACCGCGTGTCGGCTTCGGCGAAGCCATGAACGCATGGGCCGTGGCGATGCAGAAGATGGTAAACGGCGATGACGTCGAGACGACGTTGAGGGCGCTTGCCGAAGAAATCCGCACTGGCCTCTGATCAAAAGGAACAGGGCAGTACTATTGCACTGCCCTGTTCCCGCCAACGGCGGAGATCACGCCGTGTCACCCCAAGCACTTAAACCCAGCGTGCCGATGGCAGCCGAAGGACCTGGCGCGCGCGCCTCGTCCGGTTCGGCTTCGCTGGAGGGGCGTTCCATCGACTGTTTCAGCCTTGCAATCATCCAGGCGCTGGCCAAAAGCCAGATGGAGCGCCGGCTCAGGAACCGGCGCAAAAACTCGAGCCTGCCGGCGCTGATCGAGCTGGTGCTGGCGCGGCCGCTGGTGTCGGCAGGTCTGGTCGCGGCCGAGCTGAAAATTAGCCAGCGCGCTGCGCTCGGGCTGGTGCCGAACTCGGCATCCGTGAGGTGACCGGCAGGGGGCGCTACCGGGCGTGGGACCCCGTTTAGCTGCGGCGGGCTTTGGCGAAAGCGACAGCACTGATGATTTTTGCTGTACGCTCATTCTCCCTCATCTGCGCGTTGACAGAAAACCAGCAGGCGAGGGTCACAGCACGCTGTGCTCCCCGCGATTTCCGGAAAACCAATGAAAAACGACTTTGATCGATCGCGCGGGACGTATCATTCAACCATGTCGAGAACGGGCGTGACGGCACGTACACTATGGACCGAGAGAACTTTGTCTGGCGACTTTGCGCACGCTTGCAAAACTCTTCGGAAAACTTCCTTCTGTTGATCCAATGATCGTAATGAGCTGGAGTGGCATCGCCGCTCTCCTCGGTTCTTGCTCTCTCAGTTGAACTTGATGCTAGCCTGCACGAAAACGCCGTAGCGCTTTGCCTTCCAATCGTCGGCCTGCGGGGAACCACGACCGCCCATTGCCTCTTCGAAATGAGCGGTGCCGTTATTCGCCACGGCCGCAACACCGCCTCGAGCTGGACGCCATGCCCATCGCCGTCTTCGGGAATTAGCTTGATCTTGGGCGCATGTGGTGCTGCTCTTTGCCGTCGAGCCGCGTGAAGAGGAACGCCACGTCACCAGAAAGGCTGAGTCGCTCGGTGAGTTGCGTCTGCCCGGCCAAGCCGAGTCGCAGCGAATGCCAATCGTTGTCCTGGCTGAGAGGTTGACGTAGGTGGGACGGTTGGCACACAGGTTCCCCAGTTGGTCGCCTGCTGCGTGCAACCGAAAGCATCGTAGCTCTCGTGCCAGAAATTGTTGCCAACAAAAGCACCGATGCGGTAGCGCGGTGAGTTCAAGAAATTATATCCAAGATCGGCGGTGAAATAGCTGACGCCGCCCCCGCGCTGATCACTGAATGTGTTTGAGTAGCCCCCCATTTCCGTAAGAAGTCCTCGTCATGAGAAAATCCTCCCTGATGCCGCCCGCACCGAGGAGGCCTTTACGAAAATGCCAGTCGGATTGTGGACTCGAATGCGCGTCTAGATCGTCATAGGTGAGCCGCGAGACCAGTGACGTACCTTTATGATTGTAAAGTTCCTTCGATGCGTTGCCGGTACTGGCCAGTAACGTAGTCCACCCTCGAAGGAAAAGACTGAGGCCGCCGACCCGGCTACCGACGCCGACTCGCAATCACCGGCACTCGACGGCGGTTCGGAACTTCTCGGTGCCGCAGCGCCGGCCAAGCCGGACGGGCCCGGTGAAAAATTCGTCGTCGAGGGCAAGGCGCCCGCTGCTGCGCCCGGCCGCGCCGACGATTTTTCTTGGCCGCCAAGGCGGCAGCCTGCGGCCGGGGCCACAACCGAAACGACCACGGCGATCAGTCCGTAAGCTGCCCGGGGCAGCGGAAGGGCGGAAAGCGCCTTCAGGTGGCCGCACAAGTAGGGTCTCGAGACGGACTCAGCGCGGCAGCACGCTCGATCCCATCAGCGCCTCATCGATGGCGCGCGCCGCCTGGCGGCCCTCGCGGATCGCCCAGACGACCAGCGACTGGCCGCGCCGCACGTCGCCCGCCGCATAGAGCTTTTCGACGCTGGTCCTGTAGTCCCGGTCATTGGCCTCGACATTCTTCGAGCGGCGGCTGTCAATGGCGATCTTCATCTGGCCGGCCAGTTCCGACACCGGCCCGCGAGCGGCTGGCCCGGCAAAGCCGATGGCGATGAACGCGAGATCGGCGCGGATGACGAATTCGGTGCCGGCGATCGGCTTGCGCTTTTCGTCGACTTCGCAGCATTTGACCCCGGTCAGCTGGCCGTTTTCGCCGATGAATTCAAGCGTCGCCACCTGGAATTCGCGCTCGGCGCCTTCGGCCTGCGAGGATGACGTGCGCATCTTGGTCGCCCAGTATGGCCAGACCGACAGCTTGTCTTCCTTTTCCGGCGGCTGCGGCCGGATGTCGAGCTGGGTGACGCGCACCGCGCCCTGGCGGAAGGCGGTGCCGACGCAGTCGGAGGCAGTGTCGCCGCCGCCGACGACGACGACATGCTGGCCGCCGGCGAGGATCGGATGCGACGGCCACGCCACCGACTGGATCGGTTCGCCGCCGACACGCCTGTTCTGCTGCACCAGAT
>NZ_RZPQ01000324.1:0-6255 GCF_003999135.1 Mesorhizobium sp. M7A.F.Ca.CA.004.06.1.1
CAGACCGGGGCGCCCGCCTGCGGCTGGCAAACGATCTACTTCAGCGGCTTGAGGCCAGCCTCGATCGAAGCGCGCTTCGGTTCGAGGAATGGCGGCAGAGCAAGACTTTCCCCCAGTGTTTCCAGCGGCTCGTCGGCGGTGAAGCCCGGCCCGTCGGTGGCGATCTCGAACAGGATGCCGTTCGGCTCGCGGAAATAGAGCGAGCGGAAGTAATAGCGCTCGACCTCGCCGCTCGACGGCAGGCGGAATTCGGCCAGCCGCGCCGTCCATTGATGCAGCGTCTCCTGGTCCGGCGCCCTGAAGGCGACATGGTGAACCGCACCGGCGCCTTGCCGTGCCGGCGCCAGTCCCGGCTGCACCAGGACATGCAGCTCCGCCGCCGGCCCGCCCTCGCCCATTTCGAAGACGTGAACCTGCCCCTCCGGCGACACATAGTCGCGCGCCTTGCGCATGTTCATCACCTTGGTCACCACCGCCTCGGTGTTGGTGATGTCGGGAACGCTGATGACGATCGGCCCGAGCCCGCGTATCTGGTGCTCGACCGGTACCGGGCTTTGCGCCCAGGGATGGCTGCCGCCCTTGCCGCCATCGCTGACCAGGCGCAGACGCTGGCCCTCGGGATCTTCGAAGTCCAATGACGCATAACCGCCGGTGTCGGCGATCTCTCCTGTTGCCAGGCATTCGTCGGTCAAGTGTTGCTTCCACCAGGCAAGGCTCTCCCGACTGCCGACCCTGAGGCTGGTCCGCACGATGCTGTGCGTGCCGCGCCGCTCGCGGCCGACCGGCCAGTCGAAGAAGGTAAGGTCGGTGCCAGGCGTCGCTTCGCCGTCGGCATAGAAAAGGTGGTAGGCCGAGGTGTCGTCCTGGTTTACGGTCTTCTTGACCAGCCGCAGACCCAGCACCTTGGTGTAGAAATGAAGATTGCCGGGCGCGTTCGCGGTGATGGCGGTCAGATGGTGGATACCTGTCAGTTGCAAGCTCATCGTCGTCTCCCTGCTGTTGGGGAAGAATTTTCTCCCTCCATATCAGACCTGCGGTCACCCCGCTGAAGGCCTCGTATTCCGACAGTCCGTCGCCGGAAGCTGAACAGCGGCGCCGAAAACTACGCCGTCGCTATGAACAATCGGAAGCCGCAAACCTGCCTTGAGATACCGGTCGATGCGGCGAAAAACGATGCCTTGCCCTGCGGCGCGCGCACTGTCCGGAACTATTGTTCGCGCCCTGCCATCCTCCTGACAGACTGCTGTCAGGAGGGGTATGCGATAGTGCCTCTACACAGAGAGAGGAGACTAGCCATGAACGGTTATACCATTCTGCGCGGCATGCAGCACTATGTCGGCAAGATCCGCACGATGCGCAACGAGATCCGCACTCAGCGGTTCATGAACTCGCTGCCGGCGGACATTCGCAAGGATATCGGCTGGCCGGACATGTATGCGGATCGTGGCCCTCGCGGCAATTAAAGCCAATTTTTCGACCCGGCGATTGGATGTCGGCGCGTCAACGCCCAGATAACAGGTCCGGTGCGTGAGGATGGGAGCGAGCTTATGCCCGAACAGAAGACGATCGGCTTCCTTTTCATCGAAGGTTTTGCCGACTGGGAGTATGGGCTGCTGGCGGCCTCGGCGGTCGAATGGTTCGGCGCCCGTGCCATGTCGCTGACGCCTGATGGCAAGCAGGTGACTGGCATTAGTGGCTTTCGGCTGATCCCCGATCGCTCAACAGGCGCCAGCGAGAATGCCGATCTCGATGCCATTGCCATCATTGGTTCCGACCAGTGGACGAGCAAGGCACAGCCTGATGTAGGCAACCTGCTTGCCGCCATTGCATCGCGCGGCGGTGTGGTCGGCGGCATCTGCGCCGGCACGCTGGCGCTGGCCCGCGCCGGCCTGTTCGAGAAGGCCAAGCATACCAGCAATGGCCGCGAGTGGATCAAGGGTCATGAAACCGGTTATGCCGGTGCCGAGAACTACCAGGATGTGCCGCATGCCGTAGCCGACGGCAAAATTGTTTCCGCGCCGGGCTCGGCGCCGGGCACCTTCGCGCTCGCCTTTCTGAAGACG
Organism: Mesorhizobium sp. M7A.F.Ca.CA.004.06.1.1; assembly: GCF_003999135.1. NCBI lineage: Bacteria > Pseudomonadati > Pseudomonadota > Alphaproteobacteria > Hyphomicrobiales > Phyllobacteriaceae > Mesorhizobium > Mesorhizobium sp. M7A.F.Ca.CA.004.06.1.1. The sequence continues at coordinate 2,064 of NZ_RZPQ01000324.1, forward strand.
CTCTACCCCGAAAGAGGCAGCGATCTCGCGCGGATGCGGACACTGTTTGCCAAGGAGTATGCTGAAGGCTCCTGACAGTATGCTGTCAGGAGTGCCGTGCAATGGTGCCAGCTTCGGACACCACGCATTGGCGTCAAAGGACGATCGATGAAGAGTTGGAAAGACAGACTGAGCACACCTGGCATCAACGGCGTGAAGCCGACGCCGCGCACGATGGCCGATGTCATCGAAGGACAGCCTATGCTGGTGCCGACGGCGCGCCAGGTCGATGATTTCATCCGCTCGATTCCCGAAGGCATCGACATGGATGTGCGTGCGCTGCGTACAGCACTTGCCGTCGAGCATGGCGCCGAAGTGACATGCCCGGTCACCATAGGCTATCATCTGCGCACTGTTGCCGAAGCCGCCAACGAGGACCTTCAGCGCGGCATGGCGCTGAGTGACGTGGCACCGTTCTGGCGCGTGCTCGATGCGAAAACACCGACGACGAAGAAACTGTCCTTCGGCGCGGAGTTCGTCGCCGCGCAGCGCAAGCGCGAAGGGCTGAAACCATGAGGCACGCCGCCCAAAAGTGTTCTGCGGTTTTGGGATAACGGCATGCGCGAAAACACGATGCCGTGCCGTCCAAAAGTGGACATCAGTTTTGGGCGACATGCATAGAGACAACGCCGAGGGACCATACGATGCGCCGCGCCGACAGGCTCTTCCAAATCGTGCAGCATCTGCGCGGTGGCCGATTGGTCACCGCCCAGAAGCTCGGCACGTGGCTCGAGGTTTCCGAGCGAACCATCTATCGCGACATTGCCGATTTGCAGTCGACCGGAGTGCCGATCGACGGCGAAGCCGGCGTTGGCTACATGATGAGGGAGGGGTTCGACCTTCCGCCGCTGATGTTCACGCGTGACGAAATCGTCGCGCTGGTCGCCGGCGCCCGCATGGTGCGTGCCTTTGGCGGTGCCGCCATGGCGAGGGCCGCAGACGAGGCGCTGGTCAAGATCGGCGCCGTATTGCCCGATGCCGAGAAAGACCGCATCGCCCGCACCGAGATCCACACACCGATGTGGGTGGTCAGCGACGCTGCCCGCGAGGCGATCGACCTGATCGAGCGCGCGGTCGAAAAACGCCAGGTGCTGACCATCGACTATTCCGACGAGGCCGGCCGCGGCACAGCCCGCGATATCCGCCCGCTCGGCCTGTGGTTTTGGGGCAAGGTGTGGACCCTGGTCGCCTGGTGCGAGATGCGCGACGATTTCCGCGCCTTCCGCATCGATCGCATTGCCTCCGTGGTCATCGCCGGCCGCATCTTCAAGCCGGAACGCGGCAAGCAGCTCGCCGACTTCTACCGCGCGGTGGAGCGCAGCGAGGATTACGGCATGGCGCCGGACCGCGCGGCGCGAAGCTGAGTTGTTGACCACATAAAAAAGCCCGCTCGAAGCGGGCTTTTTTTTGGAATGTCAGACAACCTCACTCGTCGTCGTCATTGTCCGTGTTCTTCGACTTCAAGGCCGAGAGCTTGGCGAACACGGCATTGGCGTCGAGTTCGGCATCCTCGTCTTTCGGCTTTTCGGGAGCCGGCACCAGCCGCTCGGTCAGGGCCGCCGGCAGCAGCGTGTCGCCGACCGGCTGCGCCTGTTCGCGGCCGCGCGAGGCGCGATTGACTTCCATGTCGAGGTCGATCTGCGAGGCGAGGCCCAGCGTCACCGGGTCCATCGGCTGTAGATTGGCCGAATTCCAGTGCTTGCGCTCACGGATCTGCTCGATCGTGGACTTGGTGGTGCCGACGAGGCGCGAGATCTGCGCGTCCTTGAGCTCGGGATGGTTGCGCACCAGCCACAGAATCGCGTTCGGCCGGTCCTGGCGCTTCGACAGCGGCGTGTAGCGCGGACCCTTGCGCTTGGATTCAGGCACCCGCACCTTGGGATCCGAAAGCTTCAGGCGCTGGTTCGAATCCTTCTCGGCACGGGCGATCTCGTCGCGGGTCAGCTGTCCGGTCATGATCGGGTCCATGCCCTTGATGCCTTGCGCCGATTCACCGTCGGCGATTGCCTTGACCTCGAGCGGGTGCAGCCCGCAGAACTGCGCGATCTGCTCGAAGGAAAGTGCGGTATTGTCGACCAGCCAGACAGCGGTCGCCTTGGGCATCAGCAGCGTATTGGCCATTTTACAAATCCTTCTCGTTCGCCCGCGTTCCCGCGCGGGCGGTGGTTTAGAGCCACCAAAATGGGAAATTCGCGGTCTGTATAACCGCTCTCGGGTCGTTTCGCAACGTTTTTGGAGCCAAAGACCGCACCGCGTGCGCTGCGCGCTCAAGACCGCCGGATCGCCCGGAGCGCGACCGCCCCTTGTTCGACGGACGGCGCAAAAAATCGCGCGTCGGCTTTCCGGCCTGCCGGTTATCGGCCCGACAGCTCCACCTACCCCAGGTCGAATGCCTCGAAACGGTAGCGGCCAGTTGTCATCCAGGTTCAGTAGAACGGCGAATATGGCTCCAGTCCCGCTCGCGTGAAGATGGAAATGGGGTGATCAATTCGCGCGACAACGCCCGCCCCCAAATTGATGCCCGTTCCGTCGCAGACACTAAAGACTTTCGACCGCGTTCCGATCAGCACATGGACCGGTTTCCCCGCCTGGACGGGGTATGTACTGTTGTGGATGAAAAGGACCCCGCTCGCTTGTAGCGTGTCGTGCGCATTGCCGTTGCTGCTCGAAATTTCGACGTAGTCGCGACCCGCGAATGAATTGTTCGTCCAGATGCCGACAACTCCTTCCACCGAGAGCCAACCATTCGCCCAGCCGTCGGCATCGCGAGGATAGTATTGTCTGAACAGGCGATAGGTCACGCGGTCCGATAGCCAAAAAACCGTCACGTAGCCGTCCATGTCCGGCACATAGGTGAACCAGATACCGGTCTCGCTCGTGGCGCGCAGGCTATCCGAATCGTATGGGTCCAGATTGTTGGCGCTGACGAAATCCATCGAGAGCGGTACCGGATCGGTCACGGCATGATCGTAGAGTTGGGTGAGCGTCCACCGTCCATTATAGTTGAACCACTTGTCGAAGTAGGTTCCTCGATCGACCGTGTTCAGGTCGATCCTCTGCAATTCCCCCCGTTCGACCGGACCAAAAGGAACTGGCCCCAGGTCCGGTATATCGAGGCGTGGTATCATAACCGTGCTGGTCGTGGTCGTTGCGACAATCTGCCTAGATCGAGCAAGGATCCTGTTTTGCCAACCGCCGATCGCACGTTCCGCGCAATCAGGTCCGCCCGATAGTCTCGCCAATAGTGCCCGGACCGGATCTTTTCGAACGCGACCATCTCTTCGATCAGATGGTCGACGTCTTTGGCGGAACGTCTTGTCTTGGAAAGGAAAGCATTCTGCTTGCCAAGCAATTTCTCTCGCGCCTTGGCCTCGCCTTCCAGAAGGTCCGTGTCGAATGGCAGTTTACATCCCTGCGTTGGGACAAAACCGCTTTCATGCTTGGTGTGGAAATCGACCTTTGACCTGACCATGTGACCTCCAGCAGTTTCTTGCCATTACCGTGGTGACGGTGCGCTTTTGCTGCTCGCCACCTGTTGCCGTCAGAACTTCACGGCGAGATCGACCTTTGCGCCCTGGTCGACCGTGCCGCCGCCGAATTGGCCGGTATAGGCCAGGCCCAGCGTCGCGTTGGCCGACATGTTGAAGTCGAGCCCAGCCTCGACGACCGCGCTGTCCCTGGCGATCGGCACGCCGGCGATGGTGAAGGCGTCGCCGCCGGCGAAGGCGAAGCTGGAGGTCGGCGTGACATCGCCGAAGGCATGACGCCAGCCGAGCATGCCGCGCGCGGTGACGTTCATGCCGCCAAACGCGAAGTCCGAGGAACCGCGCAGGCCGAGCGTGGTGAAGGTCGCATCGGTGGACGTACCGGCGCTGGTCAGTGCCGCATCGCCACCGTCTTCGGTGAAGCCGTCGGTATGGACGCTGACATAGGCCAGGTTGGCGAACGGTTCGAACCTGAATTGTCCGGCATCGGCCTTGTAGGCGAGTTCGCCGAAGACCTGCGCGGTGCCGGCATCGTAGTCGGCCGACAACCCATCCGTGAAGCCGTTGAAAGCAACCGAGCGTTTGGTCGAAAGACTGCTCCAGGAGTAGGCAGCGCCGGTGCGGAAAGCGATGGCGCCCCAGTTGGTGCCGCCAGAGAGGCCGAGGTG
>NZ_RZPQ01000325.1:0-6255 GCF_003999135.1 Mesorhizobium sp. M7A.F.Ca.CA.004.06.1.1
TCGGTGCGCTGCTCGGTTCGATTTCGGCAGGTGGCGCTGCCGCCGCGCCAGCGACCAAGCCGCAGGCGGTGTCGCAGGCCTCGTCGCCGGATGCGGCATCGACCGGCAAGCAAGCCGCGGCCGAGACCGCCAAGATCGCCGGCGATGCCGGCCCGGTCGAGCCGCGCACCATGCCACCGGCACCGGCCGCAGCGAAACTGATCGCCGAAAGCAATCTCTCGGTCGACCAGATCTCCGGTTCGGGAAAGCGTGGCCAGGTGCTGAAAGGCGACGTGCTCGACGTCATCTCCAAGGGTGCGCCGTCGCAGCCGGCGGAGACGCCGAAGGCGGCACCTGCACCGGTTGCCGTGCGCGCGCCGTCCTCGGGCGACGACGCTTCGCGCGAGGAGCGCGTGCGCATGACCAAGCTGCGCCAGACCATCGCGCGCCGCCTCAAGGAAGCGCAGTCGACCGCAGCCATGCTGACCACCTTCAACGAGGTCGACATGTCAGCGGTGATGGCACTGCGGACCAAGTACAAGGATGTGTTTGAAAAGAAGCACGGCGTGAAGCTCGGCTTCATGGGCTTCTTCACCAAGGCCGTGACACACGCGCTGAAGGAGATCCCCTCGGTCAATGCCGAGATCGACGCCACCGACATCATCTTCAAGAACTATGCCCATATCGGCGTCGCCGTCGGCACCGAAAAGGGCCTGGTTGTGCCGGTCGTGCGCAATGCCGACCAGATGTCGATCGCCGAGATCGAAAAGGACATCGGCCGGCTGGGCATCGCCGCGCGCGACGGCAAGCTGTCGGTCGCCGACATGCAAGGCGGGACGTTCACCATTTCCAACGGCGGCGTTTACGGGTCGCTGATGTCGACGCCGATCCTCAACGCACCGCAGTCGGGCATTCTGGGCATGCACAAGATCCAGGACCGGCCTGTGGTGGTCGGCGGCCAGATCGTGATCCGGCCGATGATGTACCTGGCGCTCAGCTACGATCACCGCATCGTCGACGGCAAGGAAGCGGTGACCTTCCTGGTCCGCGTCAAGGAAAGCCTGGAGGATCCGGAACGGCTGGTGCTCGATCTGTGAGCAAGGCCAACCGCCCCGTGAGCGGCTGGCTGGAACGGTTCGGGTTCAAACTGGGCCGGGCCGCGGGCGGCGCGCAGCGGACTTTTCGGCGCAGTATTTTCTGGCTTGGCTTGTCCACTGCTGTTCCTTCGCTGGCAATCGCCGCCGGATGGAATCCGGCAAAGGTGAGCAGCAACCTCGGCATCTTTGCCCTTAGTGACGTGCAATTGGCGGAGCGGAAGATAACCGTCACCCCGATCGGCCAACTCGAATTGCCGACGGGCGAGATTATGGCCTGCGATCCTCTGGTCACAGGCGATGACTGGCCAGCATTGAGCCGCAAGGTCAAACCTGGAAGTTATCCGGTTTCTCTGTTCGAGGCCCAGGGACGTGTGGCAGCAGCGTTCCTTCGGCTCCGCCCAGGCACGCCGGTCCGCTGGGAACTGGCGACCTTGCCAGACCAGGACGTGTCGACCCTGAAGGACGACGAAATGTTCGGCTACCCCGTCGAAGCCGGCCTTGGCTCTTTCATGGACAAGACGGCGATGGCGCTGATGTCGGCCGAACAGGACAAGCTCAAGGCCGACGAGAATTACTATGACGACGTGCTGGCCGCCGAATTCGCACCCAACCAGGACAGGTTCGTCATGCATCATCCGGTTGCCGGCAACCCGCTCAACATCGCGATGTTCTGGAGCGGCTGGGGTGATGGATTTTATCCGTCATTCTGGGGACTGGACGCAGCAGGCGAGCCGTTGTTGCTGCTGACCGATTTCGGCGTGCTGGAAAACGCCGATGGCCGCGAGAGCAAGTAGGTCGCGCTGATGCAAAGCGTCCTATCGCCCACTATCCGATGTGCAGCCGGGATGCTGGCCGTGTTGTTCACCGACTCTGCCGCAAATGCCGCCTGCCCGATAGAACTCGCCGTCTATGGCGACGCCCAGAGCGGCAGCGAAATCGATTTCACGCCGACCGGCACCTCGGCGACGGTCACCAATACGTTCCGCATGATCCTCGACAACAGTGTGGTGCTCAACGGCATCGTCATGTGGAACGAGGGCGTGTCGCGGCCGAACGGCGCGCTGATGTACAAATGCCCCGAGGGCGACGTCACCGGCGAGGAGCTTGCCGCCTGCACGCCCTGGCATGGCGTCATCTACACGGCGGATGACAAGGGCAACATCGGGCTGCTGCCGGCCGAAGGTGTCGAAGCGCCGAAGACGCTGATCCTGCCGGATCTCGGGCCAGCGTTGCGCCAATCCAGTGCCTATGGCGGCAGCGGGTTTTCGAAAGTGCCGGGGGATGTGTTTGCCTTGAAGGGATGCCAGGAATGAGCGGGACGCAAAAGGTGCTGCTGGTCACCGGCGGCAGCCGCGGCATCGGCGCGGCGATCTGCCGGTTTGGATCGAAGGCCGGCTACAGGGTCGCGGTCAACTACGCTGCGAATCAGGACGCCGCCGATGCACTGGTCGCGGAGATCGAGGCTGCCGGCGGCGAGGCTTTTGCGGTCAAGGGCGATGTCGGCAGCGAGGCCGATATCGTGGCCATGTTCGAGGCCGTCGACCACGCCTATGGACGGCTCGATGCCTTCGTCAACAATGCCGGCATCGTCGACGTCAAGGCGCGCGTCGACGAGATGGACGTTTCGCGGCTGGAGCGCATGATGCGCGTCAATGTCGTCGGCTCGTTCCTCTGCGCCCGTGAGGCGGTCAAGCGCATGTCGACCCGCCATGGCGGGTCGGGCGGGTCCATAGTCAACATCTCGTCGGCGGCAGCGACATTGGGCTCGCCGGGCGAGTATGTCGATTATGCCGCCTCCAAGGGCGCCATCGACACCTTCACCATCGGGCTCGCCCGCGAGGTGGCGCTGGAAGGCATCCGCGTCAATGCGGTGCGCCCTGGCATCATCGACACGGATATCCACGCTTCCGGCGGGCAGCCGGACAGGGTGGAGCGGTTCCGCGACCTGCTGCCGATGAAAAGAGCCGGTACAGTGGCTGAAGTCGCCGGCGCGGTTCTCTATCTTCTCTCCGACGCCGCGTCCTATACGACAGGCGCGATCCTGAATGTAAGCGGCGGCCGCTGAGCGCTCTCAAGCAGATCGAGCAGGATGTTATCCGAAAACCGCGTCACACGGCATCATGCTCAAACAGAAGGACAGTATCATGGCTTATGACGTCGTTATCATCGGATCGGGACCGGGCGGCTATGTCTGCGCCATCAAGGCGGCGCAGCTCGGGCTCAGGGTCGCGGTGGTCGAGAAGAACGCGACCTTCGGCGGTACCTGCCTCAACATCGGCTGCATCCCTTCCAAGGCGCTGCTCCATGCCTCCGAGATGTTCGCCGAGGCCGGTCACTCCTTCGACACGCTCGGCGTCGAGATATCGGCGCCGAAATTGAACCTGAAGAAGATGATGGCGCACAAGGATGCGACGGTGTCGTCGAACGTCAACGGCGTCGCCTTCCTGTTCAAGAAGAACAAGATCGACAGCTTTCGCGGCACTGGCAAGGTGGTCGCGGCAGGCAAGGTGTCGGTGACGGCTGAGGACGGCAAGGTCGAGGAGATCGAGACCAGGAACATCGTCATCGCCACCGGCTCGGATGTCGCCGGCATTCCCGGCGTCAAGGTCGACATCGACGAGAAGGTGATCGTGTCGTCGACCGGCGCTTTGTCGCTTGATAAGGTTCCCGGCCATCTGGTGGTGGTCGGCGGCGGTGTCATCGGGCTCGAGCTCGGCTCGGTGTGGGCACGGCTCGGCGCCAAGGTCACCGTGGTCGAATTCCTCGACACCATCCTGGGCGGCATGGACGGCGAGGTTTCCAAGCAGTTCCAGCGCTTGCTTTCAAAGCAGGGTTTCGAGTTCAAGCTCGGCGCCAAGGTCACCGGTGTCGCCAAGGCCAAGAAGGGTGCGACCGTCACCTTCGAGCCGGTCAAGGGCGGCGCCGCCGAGACGATCGAGGCCGATGCCGTGCTGATCGCCACCGGCCGCCGCGCCTATGCCGACAGTCTCGGCCTCGGGGAAGCCGGCGTCGAGGTCGACGAGCGCGGCCGGGTCAAGACCGATGGCCATCTCAAGACCAATGTCGCGGGCATCTATGCCATCGGCGATGTCATCGCCGGGCCGATGCTGGCGCACAAGGCCGAGGACGAGGGCGTGGCGGTGGCCGAAACCATTGCCGGCCAGGCCGGCCACGTGAACTATGACGTCATTCCGAGCGTCGTCTACACCAGCCCGGAAATCGCCTCGGTCGGCAAGACCGAGGAAGAGTTGAAGAAGGCCGGCATCGACTACAAGGCCGGAAAATTCCCGTTCAGCGCCAATGGCCGGGCGCGCGCCATGCTGCACACCGACGGTTTTGTGAAGATCCTCGCCGACAAGACGAGCGACCGCGTACTCGGCGTGCATATTGTCGGCTTCGGCGCAGGCGAGATGATCCACGAGGCGGCGGTGCTGATGGAATTCGGGGGCTCGTCTGAGGATCTCGCCCGCACCTGCCACGCGCATCCGACGATGTCGGAGGCGATCAAGGAGGCGGCGCTGGCAACGTTCTTCAAGCCGATCCACATCTAAAGGCACTATCCTCGGTCAAGCCCGAGGGTGACGAACGTAGCGATCCCTACAAAACGGCCCGCCTTTCGGCGGGCCGTTCGTATTTGATATCGAGCCGATCAGTTGGCCGGTGCAGGCGCTGGGGCCGGTGCCGGAGCCGGTGCAGGCGCTGGTGCCGGGGCAGGCGCCGGTTCTGCAGGCGCCGGAGCAGGCGCGGGTGCTGGCGCAGGTTCGGCCGGCTTCATCGGTTCGGCCGGTGCCGGTGCGGGCGCCGGTGTGCTGGCCGCCGGCGGCTCGGCGGGGGCCGGGTGCTCACCGCTTCTTCCGAAAATATAATACGCGACAACCGCCAGAATAACGACGACCAGCGCAATCAGCCAGCCACTACCGCCGCCACCGCTCTGCTTGATGGTGGTGTTGGTGGTGTTGGGATTGAACGGGTCGTTTGGATTCGGTGCGTTCGCCATAAAAGTGTCCTCCGTGGATGAAAAATATCAATCAACACCATATAACGCGCAATCATTGAACTGGTTTCACGCTAGGGTTGGAAAACGCCAAAAACAAGGACAATCCCGCCGTTCCGGCGCCGGAATGGCGTCGTTTCGCCATGCAACGCGCCAAGTTGGTGCCTATTATGATCTTTTCGGAGGATTTTGCCGTGACGAATCCCCTGGCAGAGTTTGTCCCGAATCACTGCACTGCCCTCGCCGGAGCCCAGTTCGCCGACCGCTATGTGCTGGTCACCCAGGGTCTTTCTTTAACGGCACTCGGCGCGGCGGAACGCGCCCTGGGGCGAACGCCGCCCTGGGTCGGCAGGCTCATGGCGCTGCGCAACCTTGCCGTCAAGCCGTTCCGGCTGAAGACGGGCCTGGAAGCTGCGGTGTTGCCGTCAGGCCGGATCGGGATATTTCCGCTCATCAGCCAGTTTCCCGGCAAGGTTGTGCTTGGCCTCGACGACCGTCATCTCGATTTCCGTGTCCTGGTCGAAGTCAGGGATCTCGGCATGGGCCGGCAAGAGGTGGCCGCGACGACGATCGTCAAGACGCACAATTGGCTCGGGCGCGCCTATCTTGCGATCATCATGCCGTTTCACCGGATCATCGTTCCGGCGATGCTGGCCCAGATCCTGGCGAAGTAAACTGAAGTAGCTAAAGTCCAACAGGCGTGACGGTGTAACCGGCCTTGCGGAAGTCCTCGACGAGGCCTTCGGGGCCGGGAAGGTGGAGGGCGCCGACCGCCATGAAGACGTTGCCCCTAGCAAGGATCGGTTCGGCATGCTCGACCATCACCTTGTTGCGGCTGGTGATCATGGTTTCCTCGAACGCCGCATAGCCCGCGGGGTCGTCCGTGCCCTCCGGCATGGCCACGCGAAACAGCGGCCAGAACATTCCGGTGTCGCCGCGCTGGTAGAGCACGATCATGGTTTCGTTGATGTCGTTGATCTTATCGCCGAGCTTCAGCGTGTCGACGAGGCCCTTCATGTGAAACGCCAGCGGCAGCGAGGCCATGGCGCGCAACTGGCTTTCAGCAGTCTCCAATCCTTCCACCGGCTTGCCGGAAGCCTTTGCACCTTCCGCCAGCCTGACATCGAGCACCGGGGCGCCGCCTGACTGGCGGGCGAGTTCGCAGGCCGGCAGTGCCATCATGGC
>NZ_RZPQ01000326.1:0-6250 GCF_003999135.1 Mesorhizobium sp. M7A.F.Ca.CA.004.06.1.1
CTCTCCGTCACCGACGTCGGGGTAAATACTAACACTTGAGAAAGCAGGGAGTTCACGGTCGTCGTCGAACGTCTGACGGTGCAAAACGATGGCGGCCACCGCGTGCCCGGCTTCGTGATGCGCCACAAGCGGCAGATATTGGGAGGCTACATTCATGCGGTGCGGCTCTCAGGTCTAGTTTGCTTTTGCGCATAGGACCGCAATTGTCGTGCCAACTGGGAAAATCGTTTCGGGCAATGCGATCGCTCCGATAGCGTTGCGTCTCCTGTCTGACATTGTTGGGAAGTCGACACGCGCCCGTCGCAATGCGGTCGACCTTCCGCGCGAGTTGGGTGACCCGTGAAGGCGGCCGACCAGGACGATGTTGCGCTGATCGGCGACGAAGGCGCGGCCGGGCGAGATCGCGCATCAGGGGGTGACCGGCGTGTCGGCGAAGTCGAAGTCGTCGATGTCCTTGGCCAGCGGCAACTTGGCGACAGCGAACTGGTATTTGATGGAGCGGGCCTGCTTCTCCGATATCTCGGCCTGCAAGAGATCACCGACAATCCTGGGCGGCTCGTGCCGTCGCTTGATGGCGACGCGCCCATGATCTCGTCATAGGCTCTGCGCATTCCGTAGAGCTTCAGCGCTCCCATCAGTTCCAGTACCTCGGTGCGTTCCATGGCTGTTTGTCCTCCTGAGACTGTCATAGCGGGTGCAGTCGGCGACCGCTCGTGAGCTAGCTTCAGCGCTTGGGGAATGGAAAGGATCGTGCCCGGCGCCGGATCGCGGCTGCGGGCCAGGATGTTGAGGATCACCGGCGCCGACGATGCACCGTGCTCGATGGCTTCCTGACAGGCGGCCTCGACCGCGCTCAATCCGTCGGTCAGCACCCAGGTGAGGATCAACACCATCTGCCGGTCGACGTCATCAACCGCCTTGAGCTGCGCCGCACCTTCTCCATTGCCGACCGCACGACCCAGCCAAGGAACGGCGCGCGCCGTGTGCCAGGGATCGTAGACGACCTCGTTGCGGCCAAAGGAGCGAACGTGTTCTCCCACGACCACGCCATCCTCTGGCGGATGCGATCCGATCGACATAAGCATGGATCTCGATGGGCCGACCGACGGCACTCGACAGCACCGAGTATTTGTTGTTGTCGAAGCGCACCGTGCAGGTCTTCGACACCGACGGGGGAATGCAATGGAAGCCGTCGAAGCGACCGGCAGCCGCTCCCGCTGCGGCTTGGCCGCATTCGCCGACAGCAGCCGGTCCCGCGTCTCACGCCGAGCTCTCATGCGGGGATAGGGCTGGTGCTTGCGCTCGTAGCGGAACTGCGTCTCCTCAGAACGCAGGACCTTGCGCACCACCTTGCGCGACATCTTCAGCTCACGGCAGATCGCCTTGATCGACTTCCCCTGGACCAGCGACAGCCGACGTATCTTTGCAATCGTCTCTAAAACCAACATCCAAAACACAAATGCCTCCGATCAAGCCGGAGGCATCTTGATGACCCCATCGTTAAGGGGTCCCGTTTGGACGAAAATCACCCTTTAAACAGGGTCCCCATTCCACGAAAAATCAATGCACTACCTTCCAAAGCTGCGAGAGATCGCCACCGACCGCTTTGAAGGGGCTTTCGGCGGTCTCGTCAGCGAGGTTGTGGCATGAAGAAACATCAATCCACAGCATTGGGCCGAAGCATGCCACGGGCTCATGCCGCGGGAGAGCGGGAAGATATTCTTGAAAGAAGCGGTCTCCGACATCAATACCGACAGGATGGGCAGCTTTCTCACATCACTTGAGGTCGAGCGTGGCAGTTGCGACCCGCAATGCAAGGCTGGCGGCGATGCATGCCTTTGCGCGGTTCCTGATTTCGGAGCACCCCGAATATTAGGATACGCTGCAACTGGTGGTGACACTTCCCTTCAAGAGGGCGCGTGGGTGGCACCTGTCGAATATCTCGATGAGCCCGGAAATCAAGAGCGTCCTGGCGCGTATCGACCGCCGCACGCCTTCTGGACAGCGGGATTACGCTCTGTTTTCGCTGATGTTCAATACGGATGCACGAGTTCAGGGATCCTGAATCTTCGATTGTGACCTTCGTCTGGTATCGCCCTGTCCCGCCGAGCAAAGCAACGACCGCCCCACACTGCTCACCCGGTTCGGTGTTCGATACTTGCTGCGCACACATGGCTGCGGGCGAAGGAACCACCATGGCGGAAAAGAGCATCCATCATCGCCCTTTGCGGGACACGACGGCCATCCACCTCGTCAAGGCGGGTGTTGACATCGCCACCATCAGTCGATGGCCAGGCCACTCGGGCTGAACTAACGATGCGCTACGCCCAGGCCGGTATCGATATGAAGCGGCAAGCGCTCGAACAAGTCTTCCCCCACGTGATGTCATCGGCAAAAGATCAGACGATCATCGCTTTGATGGCTGGATGTTTGGCTGGCTGCACCGCTTGTAGACGCTCAGTTATGTGGAGTTGTATCGCGGGAAGTCGCGCGTCTTGGTCTTTTGCGGTGTCAGCTCAACATCTCTCCGCAGTGCACGTTGTCACTGTTGAAGAGCCGTTTGTTCAATCTTCGTCCTGGCACGGCAAGGGTTGTCCATATTGTGGCGTCTTGCGCTTGCCGAGCTTGTCCGAAATCCAGCGCCGGATCAGGCGTGAACACTGTTGCGTAGTTCGTCAGCCAGAGCGCGGAGAACGTCGGCGCTTCCTTCCAGCGCCGTAAAAGCGTAGGGATTGAGGAACTGTCGGCCCCAGAACAGATTGCGATCTATGCCGGATAGCGTAGCTTCCTCGCTGACACGCGGCCAATTCTCCGCAATGCATCGGAGCTGGCCTTCAACAATCGCAAGAGCTTCCGGCGCGCTGAGCAGGAAGTGATGCGCCGCTTCAAGGCAGGACGCTATCCGGCTCATGCGGTTATTGCCGCTGATGAGCATGGCCTGGCTGGCCTCCTGGCCACTGCGGGCCTGCGGACAAATATCGTACGCAGGCGTGAGGGTGAGCTTAGCCCCGTCCCAGAATGCCGCATGGTTGCGGGCATGATCGTCGGTGTTGCCGCAAAGTATGTTGAAGACAATGCGGCTGAACAACTCGCGCAGAGTTTCCGACGGCGCGGTGAATCGGTGGCGAATGATCTCCGCCAAATCCTGGTAGCTGGCGTAACGCGCCATCATCTCATCGAGCGCGAGCATCGTCAGCGCTGAGACCATGGATTTGCGTTGCCAGCCGCCCGTGACCTTGATCCGGTCGAATCGCTCGACGAGCAACACGTCGTTGCCTGCGGCGCGAACGAGCGAGACGGATGCCGCTCTGATGCCGCACAAGGCGGCAAGCCGCATGGCTATGAATTCTCCTTTGACGACGCTGTAAAGGTCGGCAGACGAGGAAAATTTCGCGACATGCTTGACGGCGTCATCCTCGATCAGCGCCTTTGGCCTTGCGCCGCCGATCGAGCTGCCGTGATGCAGCGCCTGATCTAATTCGGGGGTGAGCGGAATACCTTTCTCTACCCGCTCCGCCGATTGGACAAGCTCTTCGAGAGTGGCATTGGCCAGTGCGCGCGGCTCGTAATGCGTGGGCGAAAACTGAAAATCGAGCGCGCCGATGCGGTCCGAGCCTGATTCCAGCAAGAACGTCAGTTCTGAAATATCGAGCCGCGCGATTTCATCGCCCTTCACACCGAATTTGCGGTTTAGGATAACCCGTCGTCCCCAGGCATCAGGGGCAGCATCGCGGATGCATCCCGGCATGGTTAGGCCAGGAAGCAAAGGCAATTCGCCTGCCTTCAGGGGCAGTTCCGGGAGATAAAGCGGGATCGCGCTGCCCAGTTCACGAAAGCTCCTGCCATAGTTGAAGCTGACGAGTCCGTCATGGGCATATAGCCGCCCGGCGACAACCGGCGCGGTCTCGCCCGGCAGCCAGACCCAGACATAGGCTTCGTCGTACTTGGGGACCTTAGAACTCATCGACGATCTGCTTGCTGGCCTTGTAGACGTGCTTCGGCAGCAGCGCGATGCGATCGTCCATGCGGCCTGTGAGGGCTGTGATGCCCTTGCCGTCGGCATCGAACAGCTTCACACCGACAATGGCAGCAGCTTCGAACATCAGTCCGATTTCGACTTTGGGATCGCCCTTCTCGATGCGCTGCAGGGTGCTGCGTGAAACACCGATTCTCTCGGCTAACTCCTGTGCGGTTAACCGGTGCTGCATCCGGCCAAGCCGGATGGTCTTACCGAAAAGGCCAAGCGCTTCCATCGCGTAGCGCGAATAGGTGCGTTTATACGTTGCCTTCATTCGGGTCTCTGTGACCTATGCATGATCCATATCGCCTTCTTTAGAACTTTATATAGGTAATGTCACAGAGCGACTGCCAAAGTCAAGACTCCGTATCGCAAGCGTTACCCATCCGAACGAGGAAGGCGGATATTGCCTACGGCTCCTGCACAACCGGCCAGCTCTGCGCCCCTCGGGCGAGGCGGAGATCTGGCGCTGGATCGCGGACAGCCTTGAGACGCCTCGCATGAGTCATTCATGGGCGGTCCCTGGTGCGAGGCCGCGGCGCTCGACTGCTGGCCGACATTCTCGGTGGCGGGACCCGCAGCCGGCTACACCAGCACTTTTCGACCGCATACGCGCCCAGCTTCTCTCCGAAATCATTGCCAATGAGCGCGGAACCTCATGCGATCGCCGAGCTGGCCTGGCGGCGCGGAATCTACGGCACGCATCCGTATTCGAGACCGCCCAAGGGAGCCTGACTAGCGTAACGCCCTCCGATCTAAGCGCCTTCCACAAAGCCGCTTTCGCACGCGACGGGCTGCATGTGGCGGTCGTAGGCGACATAGATGCCAAGCCCTGAGAGTAAGGCTCTACCAGCTGTTCGGCGATTTGCCTCAGAAACTGGCGCTTGCCGGCGCGAACCAGTGGTATCGCGAGGGCGAGCACGCCGAGCGCTTTTCCTCCGCCCTCCACTGACCACAGACCCGCACGCAACGAAGCCGCGCTCGATCTTATCGTGGCGTGGCTAGGTGCAATGTTTGCTCTCGCCATCAGGCCGGCTTTCCCGATGGCGTGGTCAACCTGGATCTATGCGTCCGAAGGTGATCGCGTGGGCCGTGAACTCTGCACCAATTCCAAGATTCAAAAGATCAGCTTTACCGGTTCGAACGAGGCCGGACGGCTGCTGATGCGTCAGTGCTCTGACCAGATCAAGAAGGTCAGCCTTGAAACCGGCGGCAATGCACCTTTCATCATCTTCGATGATGCCGACATTGACGGTGCTGTTGACGGTGCGGTCCAGGCGAAGTTCCGCAATGCCGGCCAGACCTGCGTTTCCGCGAACCGCATTTACGTCCAATCGAGCGTTCACGATGAGTCCGCCGAGAAATTGTGGAGAAGGTCCGGCACTTATCAGTGGTCCGACGTCTACTCCCGGAGCTAAGCCGTCGCCAACCCAAGATCGAGTCCCACATCGCAGATGATAATTCGATGCGGGGCCGAACGATAAATATGCATGCTTTGGCCACCCCGAGGCAGGGCTCATTGAGATGATCCGACCGCCTTGGAACAAAGATGGGGTAGAGCAGATGAAGCGTTGGCAGCGTGTCTCCATTCGACGCGAGCGCTGAGGATGGGATCACGATCATTCGCATCACGCGCAGCCGCAAGGGCGATGCCATGGCTACTTTGGAATCGTTGAAGTGGTTTGAGCCGGACAGTCACAAATACACCCGTTACGCCGCGGCTCAGGAAACGGGGCGGCGTCCGGCGGTGGAGGTGCTCGCTGACTTAAAAAGGGTGCGGGCAGTCGTTGCGCTTGAGAGCGACGACATTTGGGATCCGGCACGGGGTGACCTGCTGCCAATCGGCAGTTAACAGGGTCCGACAAAAGTGTGCACAACATGCTGCTGAAGTGGCCTCCGGAAGCGCTACCGGAAGTTACGCGTCTTGAACTTGATAGGGTCGATATGGTCATACTGCATCGACGATGTCGCGCCCCTTCGGCATGCCGCGCGGATCGATGCCCGATCCGCCGTGATGAGCCTCGGCCCTCGGCCGTGCGGCAACGGAAACGGCGTCTTGCGGTTTCCCACGCTGGCCAGCCCGGCCGACAGATCGGTCAGCTCGTGGGCGACGAGGTGCACCACCTCCTCTTCCGTCGGATGCGTCCGCGGACGCCGAGCATGGCCGAAGCAAGAAGCACGCGCCGGAATTTCTCGCGAGATCTTGACCCAGACGACGACGTTTGCCGCACC
>NZ_RZPQ01000327.1:0-6240 GCF_003999135.1 Mesorhizobium sp. M7A.F.Ca.CA.004.06.1.1
AATGAGGCCGGCAGCGGATGCGGACCGGGCACTACACGTGCACCAGCTCACACCACTGCCGAAAACGGCGAACGAGCAAGCGCCTGATATCGCAGCGAAAAATCCGCCGGTATGCAGCGATAGACTACTCCCTTACCAAGGGAGAGTTCGACGACTCCATCTCATTCATGGTCATCATCGTCGTTGTCGATGGGAACTACCTTCGTCGACGACACGCTCGACATGCCATTTCGTAATAAGTTTAGATGCCCATGCCACGCCCAATGCCAATACCGTGGCTGAACGCGAGTTCCGCGCCCAGGCGCCGGCCGGACTCCACTTCGACGCCAAGCGCCTTTTTATAGTTTGCAAGAAGCGATTCCAGTTGCGGATCGCGCTCGAGGCTCTTGGCCATGTCGGACATGGCCGAGCGGGTTGACTTGTAACCGGACATGTCGCCAGCCTGGTATTGGTCCTGGCTTGTCCGGTGGAGCTTCTGCCAGCGTTCCACGAAACGGTCGGCCCGGCGGGTCGGATCGGCTTCCGGTCCGGTGCGGATTTCGCTTTCAAGCTGGAGAGCGAGCACGATACGGTTGACGCTACCGGCTCCCGCTTCACGAACCAGCTCGGGATTCTTGATATAGGCCGCTTCGGCATCGCGCCAGCCATGCGGCCGAACCTTATCGAACGCGTTGCGTGCATCCCTCAATTCGCGCATCTGCCCGGGACTACCCTGCCCGTCCACATTTCCGTTGCTGATAATAGCATCGAGCGCTCGCGCGTGGCGCACGAGAGCCTTCGTGCGAGCTCTGCGCAACGCCGCTTCCTCGTCCAACAACGCATCCGCTCCGCGTTGCGCTCCCCTGGTGCCCGCTTCCCTTCCTGGTTCGGCGCCGGCATCGCCGTTTTGCGTTCCAACCTCTCCCCCTTTCGGCCTGTACGCACGGTCCTGGCCGGGCTCTGCTTGTCCGGGCGAGCGCAACCCGTCCAGCATCCTTTCAATCCCGTCGCGAAGCTTCTCCGGAACGATCCGGCGCACGATCTTGACCACACGCTGACGGAAGCTGATCCCGCGTCGCTCGGCATAGTGTTGCGCCGGGTCGATCTGGTCGTAATCCGACGCCATATCCTTGGTGCGGTCGCGTGACAGCGCGCGGACAAGTCGTTCGCGGGTCGCGAAGTCTTCGCTGCCGTAATGCAGTTCCATCCCATCCCGATGTCGCGACAGGGACACGTAGCTGCTGTGCGAATCCATGTCCGGCGTTGCCAGCACATGGGTGCGGTCGACCGTCATGCCCTGGGCCTTATGGATGGTCGCGGCATAGCCGTGGTCGATGTGGGCATAGTCTTTCAGATCGAAGCGCACAGACCTGGCGTCATCGGTTTGAACCGTCATCGTCTGGACGCTGACCTCTTCGATCACACCGAGCGTGCCGTTCTTGACGCCGAGCGACCGCTCGTTGCGCAAGAACATGACCCGGTCGCCGCGTGCGAAGGTCCTTGCACCGCGCTCCACATCCACCTGAACTTCGTCGCCGAGATCTCCATCCGCGCGCATCCGCTCGCGCGCTGCCTGGTTGAGCGCGCGCACTTCGTCGTTTGTGTGGGTGAGAATGATCCGGCTCGCTTCAGGCTCTGCATGCCTGTCCCGATCCCAGCGCTCGACAAGATCGCTGCGTGCCTCATCGCGCGACGCAGCTTGGTGCACCATGCCCTGCGCGTCATAGGCGTCGATCGCAGCGCCGATCCTGCCGGTTGCAAGATCGCGCGTGGCATCACGCTGCCAGTCCTCACGCTGCCGGCGCACCTGACCGATTTCGACGCCACCATGTCGCTCATGGATCGAGCGGAATGCCGCACCGGCTTCAATTGCCTGCAATTGCTGCGGATCGCCGACGAGGACGACTTTTGCGCCAACGTCCGCCGCATGGGAGAGCACGCGCTCCAACTGGCGCGTGCCGACCATGCCGGCCTCATCGATCACCAGGACATCGCGGGCGCTGAGCAGATCCCTGCCCTGTCCCCAGCTATGTTCCATGCTGGCGATGGTGCGTGACGAAATGCCTGAACCGCCCTCCAGATTCTCGGCGGCAATGCCGGAGAGTGCGGCGCCTCGAACCTCATAGCCCGCCGCTGCCCATGCCTGGCACGCAACGCCCAGCATGGCGCTCTTGCCCGTTCCGGCAAAGCCGACAACGACACCAAGACCGTGGCCATCGGTGATGTGCGCAAGTGCATCGATCTGCTCGCCTGACAGGACAAGCCCGCGTTGCGCAGCCTGCGCCAATGCTGCCTCACGATGTGCGTTACTCACCGCGTGTCGCTCGTCCAAATCAATACGTTCCGCAGCGCGGTGAAGGCGCTGTTCGGTCTCGATCATCTGCCGGGTGGTGAAACGGTTTTCGCCGCGCATGTCCTTGCCGAGTTCGACCAGATCGGGTGCGTTGCCGATGGCTGCCACTACCGCGTTGAACTGCTCCACTCCATCGCTGTGCCGATGCGCAAACTTCGCAATGTCTTTTCGGGTGAAGGTCGATTGCTGATGGGTGATGGCATCGAGCGCTACGGTTGGATCGGCAATGATGCGCGCACCATTGTTGCGCGCGATCTCGCGGTGCAGTTCGGCGCGATCTGCTTCACTATCGCCAGCAGCAAGGTCACTGCCCTCGATGCGTTGCGCTGGCGCACCAATCTGGGTTTGCGGCTCCAGGGCAATGCCCTGCGCTTCCAGACTGCGATGATCGATGCGGGCGTCGATGTCGAGTTCGGCCAAGCGTTCATTGGCAAGCTCCGCCCACCGCTCGCGCCAGCGCTCGACCAGCTGGGTAGCATTCCAGTCTCGAACCTTGGCGCCAAAGCCGTTCTCGTCCACGGACCGCATGGTGAGCATGACATGAGCGTGCGGTTTGGGGCTGCCATCCTCCGCCCTGTCCCAATGCACATTGAGATCGGCGACCATGCCCTGGCTCACAAACTCAGCCTGAACAAAGTCGCGCGCCAGTTCGATGCCTTGCGCCTGGCTGAGTTCTCGCGGGAGCGCAAACTCCACCTCGCGGGCGAGCTGGGCATCCTTGCGGACCTCGAACGCCTCGACATCGTTCCACAGCCTCTCGCGGTCGCGCCAGGCCTCCGGAGCATCCTCAGGCAGCATCACCTCGGAATGGACAACACCGCGCTTGGCCGAGAAATCGTGAGTACGTTCGATACGCCCGTCGCGCAGCCTCGAAGCCGAGCGGTAGGCCGCAGAAGCCAACGCGCTGCTGCCTGCCTTGCGGCCAATGATCTTGACGTGAAGATGATAGATCGCCATCGCGAGCAGATCATTTGCACGGCAAAGCGTACGTCGGCACGACGTATAAGCGCGCCCTCCCTCGAAAAATTCTCGGGATGGACCGGCGCGTCCCGAGCCGTCTCGGCAACCCTGAAGCCATCCGGCAGACGCTCGCCTATCATCGCTGCATCGACAATCAATGGAGATGATGGAGACAGCAGATGCGCAAGCCACGCGACTACGATGCGGAACTGAAGGCGCTGGAAGACAAGGCGCGAGAGCTCAGAACCAGAAAGGTCCAGCAGCTTGGAGAGCTGGTGATCGCCACCGGCGCCGACCAGCTCAGCACCGACGAACTGGCCGGCGCACTGGTTGCAATCGCCGAGACGAAAGAGACCGCAAAGCGTGAGGCATGGGCCAAGCGTGGGGTGATGTTTTTCGAGAGCGGCTCCCGGCGAACTGCTCCGGCATCTCAGCGCAACCCTCGCGGCACTCCAGCGCAACCGGGCGGCCCACAATCGCCGGCAGGCGGCTCTGGCTCGGCATGATATGCGCACCTGGCAGGTCGAGCGTCGCAAGCGCACACGGCAGCTCATCGAACTTGGCGGTCTCGTCGTCAAGGCGGGCATCGTTGATCTGACCAACGACGATCGCGCTACCATCTACGGCGCGTTGCTTCGGATCGCCGCCAAGCTGCAGAGCGATGAAGGCGAGCATGCGCGCAACCTATGGAATGCGAAGGGAAGGCAGGCGTTCGATGCTGAACGGCGTGAAGAGCGGATGGGACGTCGGGCTTAGCCACAGTTGGCGTGAGCAGCGACCGGTACGAAGCCGGGACAGCAGACTTCCGCCGGTGCGCCAGCGCCGACGCCACAGTCAAGCCCTTGCGAGAAGCTTTCGCGATCTTCGTCGCTATCGGAGACATTCTTCTCACGCGAGCCTTGATCCAGATGATGACAGGCGCAAGGCTTGCGCAGGCGAAACTCGTCAAAGCAGACGCTGCGTTATGAGCAAACTTCAAATGCCAGATCGTGTTCCCCTCGAAACGTCCCACGCCCCCAGATGCGATCATGCACACTGCGCGTTGAGAGAAACTCTATTGCCAGGATGCGAGCCAGTGGAATGGCTCTGCACAGCTGGAACGGGCGGAAAAGCGAGGGAAGCTTCTCGCTCTAGATGAGATCGGCAAAGGCATCCCAGCCGATGGGACGGCAGAGGCGAAACTTACTCTTGTCATGTTGCGCAAGAGGAGTGGATTTTGCGAACAAACGTACAACTGGCGCGGCTTGGCGAAGTTTCCCTGAGCCACTGAATGGCGATGCCGACCCCTGAAAGCGTGGTATCTGGGGTCGCCATATCCCGCAGCATCCAGCCGAGTGGCCCCTTCAGCACGTGGAAGAGAATTTCGCGCTGGTAGGCCGGGGCCAGGGCCGGAACCTGGTCCGGGCGCTCCATCAGGCTCAGCATGCGAAGCCAGGAATCGAGCAGTTCAGGTGTAACAGGGCGCGTCCTGCCCGATCGTGCTGCAAGCCGAGCCGATCGATATGGCGAAGCCGCGCGCGAAGAGCTTGGCGCACGACGAGTAAGAACCGGGGCGCTGGCTTCGAACATGAAGCCGCTGACCGGAGCGACCTCCGCTCGCTCTTCCGACGTTGGCTTGGCGCCTCGACCGCGGACGTCCGAGCGCCAGACGCTTGGCCGCAGGAAGGCTTCGCGGACCGCATCGGCAGGTTGTCTAAATCCAAAGCATGGGAATCCTAAGCGAGGGTACATGTTGCAAGACGATTGTACGAATTGAGCCGAGCACGGGTGACGTTCAGATTCACCGGGGTAACCGGACCGTCATTTCGGCGTGTTGAGCAGTCCTACTGCTGTCGCATCTGGGGAAAGGATCGACGATCCCCACGACGAGCGCAGCCGGCCCGGCCTATGCGGAATGAGACACAAGGGGCCGTGCATGTTCGACAATACGCCTGCGACTGATAACCCCGAACCCATGTCTAGAGGCATCTACGATGACGTGATCAGGCTTGCGGTCGCCGCCCGTTGGCTCGGACTGTGCGTTACCCAAAACGCGCATACCCCAGGAAATGCCCTGGTGAAATGGCGGCTGAAGCGGGCCTTATATGTCGAAGACCACATTGCTGACACGATCAGCCTTGGTAATCTCGCGGCTCAAGCGGGCCTGAGCAGGATGTATTCTGCAGCCCAGTTTCGGACGGCAACCGATCTTCGTCCGCACGAGTATGTGGTGCGCAGGCGGACCCATCACGCCAAGGTCGTGCTCGCCGAAAACACATACTCACTGGTCGAGGTCGCACTGAGCGTCGGCTTCCAGGCGCAGGCACATTTGTTCACCGTCTTCAAGCGTTTTGCCGGGGAAACACGTCGGCGATGGCGGGTGCTCTATGCGTTTCGCTCCCTTTACTCCCTCTCCAGGAGAGATGGCCATGAAATCCTGTAACCTGGTCGTTGCTGTGGTGACCGCTTACGTCGCGCTCGTCGCGGTTCCAGCGCGGCTTTATGCCCAAGAACTGCAGTGCCCGTCCGCGGCCGACCTCCACGTTTCCCCGCTAGAGGGCGAGGTCACGGGATTCGTTCCTAAAGGGCTCACGCTTGACCAGCCCGCCCAGTTGCAGACGGCAATCCAGCTTCTGCGGGAGCACGGAATGTCCAGCGACGATACGATCAACTACCTTATCGCGCTCTACTGTCCGGCCGTGTCGGCCAGTACCGACGGCAGCCACGAGGAGAAGCTCGAAAGAGTGAGACAATTCGCCGACAACGTTACGCGTCAAGTGCTTGCAGCCAACAGCATCCAGGACATCATCTACGACGTACCGCTACCTCCCTCCGTGGCGGCCGCGGCGGCAGTTCATGCGGGCGACGTCGGCCTCACCGTCGAACAATGGATCGCGACGACCGTCGAGGACGCTCTCAGGTAGCCGGCGAGCGGTCCATCCAGCGTTCTGAGGCGCTCAGCGATAAGC
>NZ_RZPQ01000328.1:0-6218 GCF_003999135.1 Mesorhizobium sp. M7A.F.Ca.CA.004.06.1.1
ATTCATGGCCGGTCACCATCGGCACCGGCACCGTCTTCTGCGCCCACTGGTCCCAATTGTAGATGTGCACGTCGGTGCCGCAGATCGCCGTCTTCTTGATCTTGATCAGCACGTCGTTGGGGCCGATCTCCGGCACCGGCACCTCTTCCATCCAGATGCCTGGTTCGGCCTTGGCCTTCACCAGCGCCTTCATCATGTTCGACATGCTTTTGTCCCTTGAATCTCTTGATCCGGAATCGCTTTTCGATTCCAGCCTTTCAGGAAATGACCCCGAGTTCGCGCCCGACGGCGGCAAACGCCTCGACCGCCCTGTCAATATCCGCACTGGAATGCGCCGCCGACATTTGCGTGCGGATGCGGGCCTGCCCTTTCGGCACCACCGGGAAGGAGAAGCCGATGACGTAAATGCCGCGCTTCAGCATGCGCGCGGCCATCTCCTGCGCCAGGCTGGCATCACCCAGCATCACCGGTATGATCGGATGATCGGCTCCGGCCAGCGTGAAGCCGAGCTTGCCCATCTGCGACCGGAAGCGCGCCGCATTGTCGTAGAGTTTGCTGCGCAGCCCATCGCCGTCCTTGATCAGTTCGAACACCTTGATCGAAGCGCCGGCGATCGCCGGCATGAGCGTGTTGGAGAAGAGATACGGCCGTGAGCGCTGGCGCAGCCAGTCGACCACCTGGCCTTTGCCCGAGGTGTAGCCACCGGAGGCCCCGCCAAGCGCCTTGCCGAGCGTGCCGGTGATGATGTCGACCCTGCCCTCGACGCCGCAATGTTCGGCCGAGCCGCGGCCGTTTCGGCCGACGAAGCCGACGGCATGGCTGTCGTCGACCATCACCATGGCGTCGTATTTCTCGGCGAGGTCGCAGACACCCGTGAGATTGGCGATGATGCCATCCATCGAAAACACGCCGTCGGTGGCGATCAACCGGAAGCGGCAGTCCCGGGCTTCCTTCAGTCGCGCCTCGAGATCGGCCATGTCGTTGTTGGCGTAGCGGAAACGTTTGGCCTTCGACAGCCGCACGCCATCGATGATCGAGGCATGATTCAAGGCATCCGAGATAATGGCGTCTTCCTCGCCCAGCAGCGTCTCGAACAGGCCGCCATTGGCATCGAAACAGGAGCCGTAGAGGATGGTGTCTTCCATGCCGAGGAAAGAGGAAATCGTGGATTCGAGCTGCTTGTGCTCTTCCTGGGTGCCGCAGATAAAGCGCACCGATGCCATGCCGTAGCCATAGCGGTCGAGCGCCTGCTTGGCAGCATTGCGCAAATCGGCGCTATCGGCGAGGCCGAGATAGTTGTTGGCACAGAAATTCAGCACCTTGTCGCCGCCGACCTCGATCTCGGCCGACTGCGTCGAAGTGATCACCCGCTCCGACTTGTAGAGGCCTGCCGATTTGAGCCCCGCGAGCTCGCCGTCGATGTGGGAGAGGAATGCTGCGGTCATGGTCGGCCTCGTTTGATGTGGGCTGACTGTCGTCTCGTCCGCGTGAAAAATCCATCGCAAAAACGACCGGATCGGTGGCAAGCAGCACGATGCCGCCCCGATGTCGATCATCATGCGGCGGCGGAAACGATGCCGCGACAAGGGTTCTGGCCGATGACCGCTCAAATGCCGGTACGGCGTTAAACGAGCCGATAACCATTTCGCGATCTTTCGACAGCCGCCCCTCGCCGGGCAGCCGTCGATTTCCGGTCCTGTTAACGTTTGCAGTTCAATGGTGCTCATACAAGAATCTTTAGGCAAGAATCCGTAGGCGAGAGGGCCGCCCCCGAAAATGTCGCAGCAGCCGGTGCAAACCGTTTCAGGCAAGCTCATACTGCTGATCAAGGCCGGCTATTGGCTGGCCCTGCTGATCATTGCGGCCATGGTGATCGCCTCCTTCATCCTGCTGCAGCAGATGATGGCCACCCAACAGCACAATCACACCTTGCTCGACATCGTCAGCACACAAAAGACGCTGTCGCAGCGCATCGTCTTCCTTGCCGGTGCAACGGGCGCCGGCTCACGCGACAAGCAACCGGCGCTGGTCAGCGCGCTCAAGCAGGCAACGGCGGAGTTCGAGACGAACTACGACCTGCTGCTCGATCAGACGGGAGCCGATCCGCAATCGCCGGCCAAGCTTGACCCGAAGTCGATCGAAAGCGTCCTTTTCGCCAAGCCCTTCCACCTCGACTATTTCTCGGTCGGGCTGATCGCCAATGGCGACCGCCTGATCTCGGCCTATGAATCGCAATTCAGCGGCAATGGCGGTTACAAGGGCGGCGACGAACGCGTCAATCTCGACGCCTCCGTCGCCAATGCGACCTTGTCGGGCTACGCCGCGCTTGGCCAGCGCATCACTGCCGACGCCGACGACCGCTCCGAGAAGCTGCTCGCTCTCCATCGCACGCTGTTCTACGCCACAATCGGCGTCATCATACTGGTGGCGCTCTTCATCTTCAGGCCGATGTCGAACGCCATCCTGCGCAAGACGCATGAATTGATCGACGCGCGCAATTCCATGGCCTTCATCGCGGTGCATGACGGCCTTACCGGCCTGCACAACCGCACGTTCCTGACCGATCATTTCGACACGCTGATCAAGGGAACGCACCGGCGTCGCGAACGCCTTGCCGTCGTCCAGCTCGATCTCGACCGATTCAAGCAGATCAACGATACGCTCGGCCACGCCGCCGGCGACTATGTGCTGGTCGTGACGGCACAGCGCATGCGCGATTCCTGCCGGGCGTCGGATCTGTGCGTGCGCCTGGGCGGCGACGAGTTCGTCATGATCCTCGGCGGCGCCGGCGGCACCGAAGACATCAATATGCTGGCGCGACGCATCCTGGCACATATCAACGAGCCGATCGTCTTCCAGGGCACGACCATTCTCCCAGGCGCCAGCGCCGGCATCGCGGTCTATCCGATCGACGCCGACAATGCCGGGGATTTGCTGGTCCACGCCGATCTGGCGCTTTACTCCGCCAAGAGGCTTGGCGGCGGCAACTTCTCCTTCTTCTCCGAGGAGCTGCGCCGCGAACTCGACTATCGCAAGCAGCTCGAGCACGACATCAAGGTTGCCATCGCCGAGCGGGCGTTCCAGGTCTATTTCCAGCCGCAGGTCTCACTGACCCACGGCACGATCAGCGGCATCGAGGCGCTGGTGCGCTGGAACCATGCGGAGCGCGGCATGATCCCGCCCGGCGAGTTCATTCCGGTCGCCGAGAAATGCGGCTTCATGCCCGAGATCGGCCGCATCGTCATCACCAAGGCGATCAACGAGGCGGCCGAATGGAACCGCGCCGGCATTGCCTTCGGACGGCTTGCCGTCAATGTTTCCGGCACCGAGCTGCGCGAACACGATTTCGATGCGTTCTTGTTCGAGACGCTGGAAAAGGCCGGGCTGCCGCCGCAGAAACTGTCGCTGGAAATCGTCGAATCCGTCATCCTCGATGACGAAAAGACGGGTATCGCGGCCAAGCTGCGGCACATCCGGGCAGCCGGCGTCCATCTCGAACTCGATGATTTCGGCACCGGCTATGCTTCGCTCAGCCATGTCAACCCGAACGAGATCGACCGGCTGAAGATCGATCGCCGCTTCGTCCAGAACATCCATGAGAATGGCGACAACTCGAAGATCGTCCGCGCCATCACCGAGCTGGCGCGTGGCCTTGGCATCTCGATCGTCGCAGAGGGCGCCGAAACCGAGGCCGAGCTCAATTCGCTGATGGCGATCGGCTGCGACCAGGTGCAGGGCTACTCCATCGCCTTCCCGATGCCGCACGACAAGGCGCTGGAATGGCTGACCGCCCGCATGCCCAAGAAGGCCAAGCTGACGGTGCTGCAAGGAAGCCTGGCATAGGTTTGCCTTTTTGTTTGCGCATGTCGTTATCCCAAAACCGCTGCGCACTTTTGGGCGACATGCACCGGCTCGCCTTGACAAGCCGTTGTGGACATGGCGGCCTTGTCGTGATCGCAACCGGATATCGGGGCTGATGACACCGTTTCGGTTTGTGCTGGCGGCGGTTTTGATTTTTGCGGTTCCCGCCCAAGGGGCCGATCGCATAATATATCTTACCTTCGACGATGGGCCGCTGAACGGCACAAGCAACATCCTCGATGTGCTGGAAGCCGAGCAGGTTCCTGCAACCCTATTCATGGTCGGCATGCACGCACAGGCTAGCGCCGCCAACAGAGCGCTCGTCCAGCGCGCCAGGCAGCTTCCTCTGGTGACGCTCGGCAACCACAGCTACAGCCATGCCTACAATCACTACCGGCATTTCTACGGCGACACCGAAGGTGTCGTCGCCGACATGGTAAGGGCAAACGCGGTGCTCGGGTTGAAGCCCGTGGTGCATGCAAGGCTACCGGGGCGCGACGTGTTCAGGCTGCCCTCCATGTCGAAGAACGACACCTCGCTTGGGCTCGCCCAGGAGGGGCGTGAAGAGCCCGACTACGAGTTTGTCGCTGCCTCAGGCTTCTATCTCTACGGCTGGGACCATGAATGGGTGCACAAGGACAACGGCGAGCCGGTGCAGAGCGTTGACCATCTGGTCAGCGAGATCGATCACCTGTTCGGCTATGGCCGCTTCGTCAAGCCCGGCAAGCTGATCCTGCTGATGCATGACGAGATGTTCCAGGACAGTTTCGACGGCAAGATGAAGCTGACCAATTTGATCACCGCATTGAAGCTGCGCCACTACACCTTTGGGACAATCCAGGGCTACGACGACTGAGGCGACAAGGACGGCCAGTTCTCAGCGGGTTGCGCATCGACACGCCAATCTGTCGCGGGATCAGCGAGGTGTCAAAGCACCTCGACTGATTCGCCGCGTAACTTGTGGCGGCGCAATTTGATGTATGTGCGTAAATTTGGCGTAATCTGAAAGCCAATCAGCTTCGTCTCCTGGAGGGGAGCAGCCCACGCCATCGTCTCGTAGCGGGCACCGTAACCTTCGATGGTGACGGCAAGATTTTCGCGGCCCAGATACCTCGCCAGAGTGGCACAGGCAGCAACCCTCGATCGTATGGACTGACCGTATTTGGGCGCAAACGCCAATCCTCCGTCCGCCAGGTCATCCACCTCATGGGCAAGCACCAGGAACAAGATGTCCTCGTCGCCGGCCGGCACGCCGGCATCCACAAGGCGCTCGGGGTCTCCGGTATCGAATTTCAGTCCGACCAGGCGGGCGACAAGACCTTCAACCCGGGGACCGATTGTTTGCTCCAGCCATCTGCGGTGTGCATCGGTGCGCCTGCTGGACTTTCCGTCCGGATAGTGGCCGCTGTCGTAGGCAGCGTGAAACATCGCGGCCAGGACAAGATCGACGCTTTTATCGAAATGCGCGGCCGATGACGCAGCTCCCACCGCATGGCAGATGAACGGCCGTCCTGTCTTGCGGTAGCGGCCGTTGAACATCGCGCAACACACACGATACGCCTTTTGCACCCGGGCGATATCGGCAACCGAATATCCATTCTCGTATAGCTGCATGTAGAGCGCCGTATTGGTCTGGCGCGGAACGAACGGATCTTTCTTGGTCAACTTGTCCCCCCGGACTTTGTTAGGTTTTCGTCAACTTTTCTCGGCAGAAGACGCACTGCTTCGCGATTTCCCTGCAGACTTGCAGTAGAATGAAACTGATCCCAAGCGTTTGGATCACCCTAGATCGTTACAAGTACGACAGGGAAAGTCCAGTCTAGGGGCTCTTGCAGGAAGCTTCGGCCGCGCGCTACGATCCTGGCGATAGCTAATTTCAGATTCGCAAGCCGAACCTGATGCCGTCATAGATGGCGGCATGAATGTTGCGCGAGGCGACCGCGTCGCCGATGCGGAACAGAACAAAGCCGCCTTCTGGATTGCGCTTGGGAAAGATGTCGCCACCGCTCACCAGACGCTCGTAGTCGACCGCGCCGCCATTCTTCGACAGCGGCTTCAGCAAGAGGTATAGATCGTCGAGCGGTAGCGTACCGTGCTCGACCACCACCTGGTCGACCCTGCGCTCGCCGCGCCAGCCATCGGCGAAATCCGAAGCCAGCTCTGCGATCAGCTGGTTGCCCTCACGCCGCACCGAACGCAGCCGCGTGTTGATGGTGATGGTGACGCCCTTTTCCTGGAAGGCCCTGATATAGGGCACATGGTTCATGCCGCCCATTTCCGGGGCAAAGAAACGCTCCGGCGATACAAGCTCGAGTTTCGAGCCGGCATTGGCGATCAGTTCGGCGGCGCCCATGCCC
>NZ_RZPQ01000329.1:0-6203 GCF_003999135.1 Mesorhizobium sp. M7A.F.Ca.CA.004.06.1.1
TTTCTACCTGACGCCGATGGCTGGCCGCTTGCGGGTCGCCGGCACCGTCGAACTCGGCGGCCTGGTCGCGCCGCCAAATCCGCGCCGGCTGGCGCTGCTTGACCGTGGCGCCAGGCAAATTTTTCCCAGGCTCGGCTCGCATGCCTCGCAATGGCTCGGCTTCCGGCCGTCCCTGCCGGATTCCAGGCCGGTCATCGGCGCTTCGCGCGGCAGCTCCCGCGTAATTCATGCTTTCGGGCACGGCCATCTCGGCCTGACGCTGGCTCCGATCACCGCGCGGCTGGTCGCCGACTTGATCGGCGGACGCGGCGATCCGGCTCGGCTCGCACCTTTCGCGGCGGGCCGTTTCGGCCGTTGATCGACCGATGCCCTCGATCTGAGTTAGTGCGCGAAAACCTGCTCCAGCGAGCGAAAACCCTTGAATTCCAGGGCATTGCCCGAGGGGTCGCGGATGAACAGCGTTGCCTGTTCGCCGGGTTCGCCCTTGAAACGCACCATCGGCCGTTCCAGCCAGTCGATGTCGTCGCGCGCCTCCAGCCGCGTCGCCAGGCGCTGCCAGTCGTCCATCAGCAGCACCGCGCCGAAATGCGGAATCGGCACGACAATGCCGTCGACCCTGCCGTCACTGGGGGCCTGTGCGGCCTGCGGACGCAGATGCGCCGACATCTGGTGGCCGTAGAGGTCGAAATCGACCCAGGTCGCCGATGAACGGCCGATCGCACAGCCCAGCACCTCGCCATAGAAAACGCGGGTTTCATCGAGATCACGGACCGGGAAGGCGAGATGGAAAGGCGTCATCGAAATGCTCCGTGCAAGCTGCGAACCCATTTTGCGTCACAGGGTTCGCGGTTTTGAACCGCCCACCCTGCATTTTGATTGAAGCCTATGCCATTGCACAAGCCGGACCGGAACAATAGATGGGTGGGCAACGGCCGCACACCGGCCGCACCAGCAGGATTTCAGGCATGACCGATATATCAGACGCAGCAAAATTGACCGACCGCGTCGCGGCTCTGGTCGAGGCTGCCAAAAAGGCCGGCGCCGATGCCGCCGACGCGGTGGCCGTGCGCGGCCGCTCGACCGGCGTGTCGGTGCGTCTCGGCAAGGTCGAGGCTACGGAAGCCTCCGAGAGCGAGGATGTGGCGCTGCGTGTTTTCGTCGGCGGCCGCGTGGCGAGTGTCTCGGCGACAGCGGCGTCCGACCCGAAAACGCTGGCCGAACGCGCTGTTTCCATGGCGAGAGTCTCGCCTGAGGATCCCTATCAGGGGTTGGCCGACCCGGCATTGCTGGCCAAACAGACACGCGATCTCGATCTGTTCGACGCCACCGAGGTGTCCGCCGACCAGTTGAAGGAAGCCGCATTGGCGGCGGAGGCGGCAGCGCTTGGCGTCAAGGGCGTGACCAATTCGGCCGGCGCCAGCGCCGGTGCCGGCCTCGGCGGCCTGGTGCTGGCCACCTCGCACGGCTTCCTCGGCCACTATGTCGGCTCGCGGTTCTCGCGCTCGGCCAGCGTCATCGCCGGCGAGGGCACCGGCATGGAGCGCGACTATGAATTCTCATCGCGCCAGCACTTTGCCGATCTCGATGCGCCCGAGGACATCGGCCGCAAGGCCGGAGAACGCGCGGTGCGCCGCATCGGCGCGCGCAAGGCAGCGACCGGGCCGGTCGACGTGGTGTTGGACCCACGCGTCGCGCGCGGCATCGCCGGCCATCTGGCCGGCGCCATCAACGGCGCCTCGGTCGCGCGCAAGACCTCGTTCCTGCGTGACATGATGGGCAAGCAGGTGGCCGCCTCCGCCATCACCGTCACCGACGAGCCGCTCCGGTTGCGTGGCCAGGCCTCACGGCCGTTCGACGGCGAAGGCGTCGAAGGCGAAAAGCTGTTGATGGTCGAGAAGGGCGTGCTCAACCATTGGTTCCTGTCGACCTCGGCCGCAAGGGAACTGGGCCTCGTCACCAACGGCCGCGGCGCCCGCGGCGGCTCTTCCGTGACGCCATCCTCCACCAATCTCGCCATCGAGCCGGGCGAGCGGTCGCCGGAAGAGCTGATCAGATCGCTCAAGACCGGCTTCTATGTCACCGAGGTGTTCGGCCAGGGCGTCGACATGGTCACCGGCGAATACAGCCGTGGCGCCTCGGGTTTCTGGATCGAGAACGGCGAGCTGGCCTATCCGGTCGCCGAGGTCACCATCGCCTCGAACCTGAAAACCATGTTCCTCAACATGGTGCCGGCTGATGACCTCGACCGTAATTTCGGCACCGCCGCCCCAACGCTCCTGATCGAAGGCATGACCCTTGCCGGAGCATGACCTCACCATAGCCGGGGCCACCGAAGATTTGCCGCTGCTGCGCGATGCCGCCCGCGAGGCGGGGCTCATCGCCATGCGCTACTTCGGCAACAGCCCGCAAGTCTGGATGAAGGGCGGCACATCGCCGGTCAGCGAGGCCGACCATGCCGCCGACGCCTACCTGCGCGAAACGCTGCTGGCGGCGCGACCGGATTATGGCTGGCTGTCGGAAGAGACCGTCGACGATCCGGTCCGGCTTTCGGCACGCCGCACCTTCGTCGTCGACCCGATCGACGGCACGCGCGGTTTTCTGGAAGGCCAGCGCACCTGGTGCGTCAGCGTCGCCGTCGTCGAGCGTGGCCGTACGCTGGCCGGCGTGCTGGAATGCCCGGCGATGGAGGAAACCTATTGGGCGCTGCCGGGCCAGGGCGCCTTCCGCAACGGCAAGCGCATTGCGGTTCGCAAGCTGGCGGAAACAGCCGAGATTTCCGGGCTGAAGCAGTTGACCGACCTGATGCCGGCCGAATGGCAGGCGCGGCTGAAGCGAGCGCCCTACAGCCCTTCGCTGGCTTATCGGCTGGCGATGATCGCCAATGGCGCGCTGGATGCCACTTTCGTCAAGCCGAATGCGCATGACTGGGATATTGCGGCGGCCGACCTCATCCTGCGCGAGGCCGGCGGCCAGCTGCTCGACCAGCACGGTCGCGCTCCACTATATGCCGGCGAGGTGACCCGCCACGGCGCCCTTGCTGCCGGCAGCGGTGAATTGCTGGCCGTGCTCGCCGGCGTCATCGCCGGCCTGGACGCGTGAAGGCGTTTTCCCCGGCGAGATGAATTCATCTCGCCCTAAAGGTTCCAAAGTTGGCGGCTTTGGTCTAGACCTGTGACAAACTCACGATATGTGAAGGACCGACATGGCCGCGGAAGACGGAAAGAAACAGCTTTTGCATCTGGTGTTCGGTGGCGAACTCAAGAAGCTTGGCGGCACCGAATTCCGCGATCTCGAGGGCCTCGATATCGTCGGCATCTATCCGGACTATCAATCCGCGCACACGGCGTGGAAAGCCAAGGCGCAAGCCAGCGTGGACAACGCCCACATGCGTTACTTCGTCGTTCATCTGCACCGGCTGCTGGACCCCGACAACAAGGTTGCCGGTTGACTTCGATGGAGCATGACCTGGCGAAAGGGCCAGCAAGCGATGCCGCGCCCACGGGCAGGGGACGCAGCCGCACGACCAAGGCCTTCTGGCGCAAGATTCGCCAACCGCTGGCGCAGTCGCGATTCGTCAAGAACGCCATCGCCAGCCTGTTCGCCCAGTTCGTGCGCTTCGTGCGCCTCACCAATCGCGTCGTCGAGGGATCGGCACGGTTTTCGGGCGGTGCCTATACCGAATTCGAGCCTGGCATCATCGCCTTGTGGCATGGCCAGCATCTGCTGACGCCAGCCTATTACCCCAAGCGCAAGCCGCTGGTCGCCATGGTTTCGCGCAGCGCTGATGCCGAGCTCAACGCCTTGATGCTGGAAAAATTCGGCATCGAGGCGGTGCGCGGCTCCGGCGGGCGCGAAAATGCCAGGCATCTCGACAAGGGCGGGGCAAAAGCGCTTATCGCCCTGAAAAAGTCGCTCGCCGTCGGCAAGAACGTCGCCATGATCGCAGATATTCCGCACGGCACGCCACGAGACGCAGGGCTTGGTATCG
The DNA here is from genome assembly GCF_003999135.1 of Mesorhizobium sp. M7A.F.Ca.CA.004.06.1.1. Lineage (NCBI taxonomy): Bacteria > Pseudomonadati > Pseudomonadota > Alphaproteobacteria > Hyphomicrobiales > Phyllobacteriaceae > Mesorhizobium > Mesorhizobium sp. M7A.F.Ca.CA.004.06.1.1. The sequence continues at coordinate 3,989 of NZ_RZPQ01000329.1, forward strand.
TTCTCCTGGCTCGCCTCTCGGGCCGGCCGCTTGTGCCTGTCGCCATCACCACCAGCCGCCGCAAGGTACTGGAGAAGAGCTGGGACAAGACCACCATCAACCTGCCGTTCGGCCGTTCGTCGATCGTCATCGGTCAGCCGATCTTCGTGGCGGCCGGCGCCGATGAGGCCGAAATGGAGCGCAAGCGCCAGGAAGTGACGACCGCGCTCAATGCCGCGACCGCCGAGGCCTACCGTCTCGTGGATGCTCCGCGATGAGCGGCCGCTGGGCGCGAGCCATGCTGTCGGCATACCGTTTCGCGGGTGCGGCCGCCTATCCGCTGGTCGGGCCCTATGTTGCCTGGCGCACCTCGCGCGGCAAGGAAGACCGCTACCGCCGCCGCGAGCGCTATGGCGTCGCCGGACGCGCGCGCCCCGACGGGCCGGTGATCTGGATCCACGCCGCGAGCGTCGGCGAGACCATCGCCGTCGTGCCGCTGGTCGAAAGCATTCTCGACTACGGCGTCAACATCGTGCTGACGACCGGCACGGTCACCTCGGCGCAGGTCGCCGATGAGCGTCTCGGTGACCGGATCATCCACCAATACGTACCGCTCGATCTCAAGCCGGCGGTCAGCCGGTTCCTCGATCACTGGCAGCCGGATCTGGCGATCATCGCCGAATCCGAAATCTGGCCGATGACCATCCTCGAGCTTGGCGCGCGCCGCGTGCCGCAGGTGCTGGTCAATGGCAGGCTCTCCGACCGCTCGTTCAAGTCGTGGAAGAAACGGGCCAACATCGCCGAGGCGTTGTTCGAGAACCTGGCTCACGTCGTGGCGCAGTCGGATGTCGATGGCGAGCGGTTTCTGGCGCTCGGCGCCCGGCCGGTCACCGTGTCGGGCAATCTCAAGGTCGATACCTCGCCGCCGCCCGTCGACGAACGGGCGCTGGCGACGCTGCGGCGGCAGATAGGCACGCGCCCGACCTGGGCGGCGATCTCGACCCATGACGGCGAGGAAGTGGTCGCGGCTGAAGTCCACGCGACGCTGCACAAACGCCACCATGGTCTTCTGACGATCGTCGTTCCGCGTCATCCCGATCGCGGCGAGGCGCTTGCGGCGCAGATTTCCGGCATGGGCCTGAAGGTCGCGCGGCGAAGCAAGGGCGACAGGATAGCCGCCGACACGGATATATTGCTCGGCGACACGATCGGCGAGATGGGACTCTATCTCCGGCTGACCGAAATCGCCTTCGTCGGCCGCTCGCTGACCTCCGAGGGTGGCCAGAACCCGCTGGAACCGGCCATGCTCGACACCGCGGTTCTCGCCGGGCGCAATGTTCAGAATTTTCGCGAGGCCTACCAGCGTCTCCTCGACAGCGGCGGCGCCAAGCTGGTGCGCGATCGCGACATGCTGGCCGGCGCCGTCAATTTCCTCCTGACCAACGAAGTGGCGCGCCACGAGATGATGGCGGCGGGTGTGGCGACCGTCGACGAGATGCGTGGCGCGCTGGCGCGCACGCTGAAATCGCTTGAGCCCTATATCCAGCCGCTGGTCGTCAAGTCGCGCCTGAAGGGCGCGAACGGTCGCTAGCGTGGCCTCTGAAGCACCACCATTCTGGTGGGAAGAGCCGGACTGGCGGGTCCTGGCACTGTCGCCGCTATCGGCCATCTATGCCGCCGCCGCCGGCCGCGGCATGCGGCGGGCCAAGCGCGAGAAGATCGAAGCACCCGTTCTGTGCATCGGCAATTTCACGGTTGGCGGCACCGGCAAGACACCGGTGGCCATCGCGCTCGCCGAGCAGGCGAAGCGAATGCATCTGAAACCCGGCTTCCTGTCGCGCGGCCATGGCGGCTCGTTCGCCGAGCCTCACGTGGTCGATATCGACCATGACAGTGCCAGGCATGTCGGTGACGAACCGCTGCTGCTCGCCGAACACGCGCCGGTGGCGGTGACGCCGAACCGCGCCGCCGGCGCCCGGCTGCTGTTGGAACGGCATGGCTGCGAATTCCTGATCATGGACGATGGGTTTCAGAGCGCCCGCATCCACATCGATTATGCGCTGGTCGTCGTCGATGCGCGCTACGGAATTGGCAATGGCCGCGTCATTCCGGGCGGGCCGCTCAGGGCCAAAATCGTCGACCAGTTGGTCTTCACCAGCGGGCTGTTGAAAATGGGCGAGGGCACTGCCGCCGACAGCGTGGTCCGCCAGGCGGCACGCGCCGGCCTGCCGATCTT